>JANWLL010000063.1 GCA_025450855.1 Vulcanimicrobiia bacterium | reverse complement strand
TGGAAGAAGACGAACATCGCGGCGAACGGGCCGGCGATGCCGAGCGCGTGCGTGCTGATCTTCCACGAGCGCGTGATGGCCATCGTCTCGAGCGCGGTGCCCCACGAGCCCCAGGTGATGGCTTGGAGCTGCACCGGTGCGTGCGCGAGCGAAAGCCCGACCGCGGCGATGAGATAGATCACGACGAAGCCGGCGAAGACGCGTTCGCGTTCGGGCCGCTCCGAGATGTCGAAGTCGGAGATGCGCCCGGTTAGGTAGAGGTAGAGGATGAACGTCAAAGGCGCGACGGTGAAGCAGAGCACGCCGATCGTCGAGTAGATCCAGAACTCGGGCGTCGAGTGATGGGCGAAAGCGTGCGCGACGATGATGAAAAGACCCGTAGCCGTGAGGAACGGGTTGAAGATCGTCGAGAGTGCGCGGGCGAACTCGGTCGCGGCACGCCGCTCTCGGATGACGTAGACGCCGCCGGTCCCTGGTCGCTCGGCCTGAGGCGCCTGCGGATCGCGCATGCTTCCCCATTATAGCCCGCTCGCAAAACCGTGTAAAGTCGCTTTTCGATTGACAATATGATTAACTTTGTGATACAAAGTACAGGAAATGCGGCGGGTGGGCTACGACGACGCCGTTGAACCGTATAAGGCTATGCATCTCGAACGCATCGACGGACCCGACGACCTCAAGCAGCTGACGCGCGCCGATCTGCCGCTGCTCGCTCAGGAATTGCGTGCGCGCATCGTCGAAGTCTGCGCGCGGAACGGCGGCCACGTCGCGCCGAACCTCGGTGTCGTCGAGCTGACAATCGCGCTCCACCGCGTCTTCTCGTCGCCCGACGACAAGATCGTGTGGGACGTCGGACATCAGACGTATGCGCACAAGATGCTCACCGGCCGCAACGGCCGCTTCGATTCGCTCCGACAGCAAGGCGGCATCGCCGGCTTTCCGGAGCGCGGCGAGAGCAAGCACGATCACTTCGGCACCGCGCACGCGTCGACCGCGATCTCGGCCGCGCTCGGCATGGCGACGGCGCGCGACCTCGCGGGCCGCGACGAGCGGGTCGTCGCGGTCGTCGGCGACGGAGCGCTCACGGGCGGCCTCGCCTACGAAGCGATCAACAACGCAGGTCAGCTGAAGACGAATTTCATCGTCGTCCTGAACGACAACGAATTCAGCATCGCGCCGAATGTCGGTGCGATGTCGACGTATCTCAGCATGCTGCGCGCGCACCCGCTCGTCGTCCACACCGCCGATCTTACGAAGCGCGTTCTGCGGCGGCTGCCGTTCGGGCAGGTCGCGACGAAGGCGATCCGCTCCGCCGAAACGGCGGGCCGGAAAACGGTTTCGCCGCTGCCCAAAGCATCGGTCGTCTTCG
This sequence comes from Vulcanimicrobiia bacterium, assembly GCA_025450855.1. GTDB lineage: Bacteria > Vulcanimicrobiota > Vulcanimicrobiia > Eremiobacterales > Eremiobacteraceae > JANWLL01. Next base: position 12,689 of record JANWLL010000063.1, on the reverse strand, counting down.
AGGAGATGGGATTCACGTACATCGGACCGTGCAACGGCCACGATGTCAACTTCCTCATCGATGCGCTGCGCGCGTGCACGAAGGTCGAAGGCCCGGTGCTCCTCCACGTCCTCACCGTCAAAGGCATGGGCTTCGAGCCGGCGCAAGGCGACGCGAGGACGTTCCACGGCGTCGCGGCATTCGATCCGGTGACGGGTGAGTTCGCGAAGAAGTCCGGCACGACGTTCGCGTCGACGTTCGCGAACGAAGCGACGAAGATGGCGGCGCACGATCCTCGCATCGTCGCGGTCACGGCGGCGATGCCGGACGGCACCGGACTGAAAGAGTTCGCCAAGGCGTATCCGGCGCGTTTCTTCGACGTCGGAATCGCGGAGGCGCATGCGACCTGTTTCGCAGCGGGCGCCTCGGCCGCCGGCCTGCGGCCGCTCGTCGCCATCTACTCGACCTTCCTTCAGCGCGCATACGATCAGATCGTCCACGACGTCAGCGTGCAGTCGTTGCCGGTGACGTTCTGCATCGATCGCGCGGGGCTCGTCGGCGACGACGGGAAGACGCACCAAGGCGCGTACGACATCGCGTACCTGCGGACGTTGCCGAACGTCGTCATCATGGCGCCATCGACCGAAGACGAGCTGCGGATGATGCTGCGCTACGGGCACGCGCTGCACGACGGCACGACCGATGACGGTGTGAAGCACGCTGGTCCGGTCGCGATCCGCTATCCGCGCGGCTCGAGCGCGAAGCGCGAGGATCGTCCGGAACCGGCGGCGCTCGAATTCGGCAAAGCGCAGGTGCTTCGCGAAGGCGAGCGCGACGGCGTTGCGATCGTCGCGAGCGGCATTTGCGTGGAGGCGGCGATCGGCGCTGCGAGTACGTTGGCGGCGGAGGGCATCGAAACGACGGTCGTCAACGCGCGTTTCATCCGGCCGCTCGACATAGGCTTGATAAAGAAACTCGCGCGCACGTACCGAGCGATTGTCACGGTAGAAGAGCACAGTCTCGCTGGCGGGTTCGGTTCGGCCGTGCTCGAGGCGTTGGCCGACGCGGGCGAGATGATCCGCGTCGTCCGGCTCGGCATCTCCGAGACGTTCGTCAGCCATGCGACGCAAGCTGCGCAACGCAGAGTATCCGGCCTCGACGAAGCGGGCGTTGTCAAGGCCGTGCGCGAGATATTGGGCGTCGATGGTAAGATCGCGGCGGTCGAGATGAATCTCGACCGCTCCCTGAGCTCTTGACCAAGTATATCGAGGGTGGGGAGCCGTTCGTGCTCGGCGAGGGCGGCGCCGGCATCCTCGCGTTTCACGGTTTCACCGGCAGCCCGTATGAAGTCCGCGCGCTCGGCGAGCTGCTCCATGCGAGCGGCTTCGGCGTGTACGGCGCGCCGCTCGCCGGTCACGCGACCGACGTCGCCGAGCTCGAGAAAGCGACCGCCGACGACTATCTAATCCAAGCGGAGCGCGCATTCGACGAAGCGCGCCGGCGTTTCGAGCGCGTCTACATCGTCGGTCTATCGGTGGGCGGCACGCTCGGCTTGCACCTCGCCGCGAACAAGCCGGTCGCCGGCCTCGTCACGATCTCAGCGCCCGTCTTCCTTTATCCTATGATGAGCGCGACGTTGCCGCTCATCGAGCAGTGGCTTCCCGGTCTGCGCGCGCCGGCGAACTTCGCGGCGTGGCAAGGCAACGTCGTCGGCTATAAGTCGACGACGATCGGCGCCGTCAACGTCATCCTCGACGTGCTCGCGCGCGTGCGCAAGGAACTCGACGCGGTGAAGGCGCCATTGCTCGTCATGCACTCCGTGCGCGATCTCACTGTGCCGGTCGATAGCGCGAGAGAGATATATGACCGCGCTTCCAGCAGCGATAAACGGCTAGAACTCATCGATGCAGGCTCGCATCTCATGACAATCGAGCCCAACCTGCGGCTCATCGATGCGTTAATCGTCGATTTCCTGAAACGGCTCGAAAGCAACCCCTGTCCCGAAGGTAGATAAGCGAGCCATTCCGAACCACGAGCGTCCGAGGCGACGGCCGCGAAAGCGCGACCGTAGCATCGTTTGTCCCTCGCTCTCCGGAGTCGTTTCACGTGCTCGTCGCAATCCTCGCAGCCGCTGCTCCCGTCGCTACGGCGGCGCCCGTCGGCGCAGTCACGATCCCTCCCAGCGCGGTCCCGGCCGGGCCGTCATGGGGTAGTGAACACATCGCCGTGCTCTACCTCATCCAGATCCTGTTCATCATCAGCGTCGTCGGACTCATAGCGCTCATGTCGATCCAGACGACGAAGACCGAAGGGCTCTCCGGCAGCATCGGCGGCCGGATGGAATCCGCGTACAAGGGCCGGCTCGGCCTCGAGCAGCAGCTCACGCGACTCACCGCGGGCTTCGCGGTCTCGTTCATGTTCCTGGCGATCCTGAACTTCGTGATCACCCGCTAGGGTCCACGAGAGGAGAACGTTCCATGCGTCACGCTCCGTCGGCTGCAGCGATCGCGCTCGCAGCGATCATCGCGTCGTCATGCTCGGGCGGCGGCAACACGTCGTCGAGCACCGGTCCGCAAGGCGGGGGTCTCGTCGCGGGCAAGCCGCACTACGGCGGCGAGCTTCGTGTCGGATCGGGCGCCGCGAACATCAAGACGATGCTGTCGTTGTACGCCGACACGCAGGGCGCCGCTGACATGCTCGGCTTCATGTACGACGGGCTGACCAACCAGGATGAGAATTTCAAGGTGGTCCCGTGGCTCGCGCAGTCGTGGACGATCTCGCCCGACGGCCGGACGTACGTGTTCCATCTGCGCCACGACGCGAAGTGGTCGGACGGCGTGCCGCTGACGAGCGCCGACTTCATGTTCGAGCACGCGCTCGAGACGAACCCGGCGTCGAACGCGCCCTACGCTTCCGACTGGGCGACCGTCCAAAGCATGTCGGCGCCCGACAAGTGGACGCTCGTCTATCATCTGTACCAGCCGAACGCGCCGTTCCTCTCGACGATCGGTTCGTTGCCGCACGCGCCGTTGCCGGTGCACATCTATGGAAACGTGGCTCCCGGACAGATGCAGCACCTCGACCTCACCAAGCATCTCATCACCTCGGGCGGCTACATGCTTCAAGAGTGGAAGCCCGACGATCACGTGATCATGGTGAGCAACCACAACTGGTGGCATGGCCGGCCCTACATCGACCGCATCTACTACAAAGAGTATTTGAGCGATCCGGCGACGCAGGTGGCGCTCCAGAACGGCGACGTCGACACGGAATTCCAGCTTGGCACGCCTGATTGGCTTGCGCTCAAGAACGATCCGAAGTTCATCCTCATCCACAATCCGGCGGACACATGGGATTGGTGGGTGCCGAACCTGACGACGCCGATCCTCGGCGACCTCCACGTCCGCCAGGCGATGATGTACGGCTACGATCGCGTCACCGAAGCGCAGAAGCTCTTCCACGGCGAGGACATACCAGCGTTCTCACCCATCCCGCTGGCGCAGAAGTGGGCGTTCGATCCAGCGACGCTCACGGCATACCCGTATGACCCACCGAAGGCCGGCCAGATCCTCGATGCCGACGGTTGGAAGATGGGCCAAGACGGCTGGCGCTACAAGGACGGCAAGCGCCTCGAGATCCAGACGAACCTCATCGCCGGCAACGCCGTCGGCGACAAAGATTTCGAGCTGCTCCAGGCCGACATGAAAGCGATCGGCATCAAGCTCGACGCGCATCAGATCGAGTTCAACGTCTATTTCGACCAAGAGGCGAAGGGCCAGTTCGAGCTCGACGGCGGCGGCTTCGGCGGCGGCGGCGACCCGGACGTCTATCAGTTCCTCTCGTCGAAATCGCTGCCTCCAAACGGGCTCAATTACGCGCACTACAGCAACCCGAAGATGGATGCGCTCATCGAGCAGGCGCGCGAAGCGACCGACCCAGCCATCCGCGCGAAGTACTACTATCAGATCCAGGAGCTGTGCATCCAGGACGTACCGTATCTGTTCGACGTCGCCCCGTACTACCGCAACGTCATCAACAAGCGCGTTCAAGGCGTCGACCCGGCGAAGACGGGGTCGTACTTCTCGCAGACGATGTACTACGAACCGGAGTGGTGGATCGCGCAATAGTATCCGCGTCAGCTGACGTCGCGTGACCAACTACCTCATCCGCCGGGTGGTCGGGCTGGTGCCCCTGCTGTTTGGCATCTCGCTCATCTCGTTCGGCATGATGTTCATGGCGCCGGGCGGCCCGACGTCCGTGTTCTTGGCGAGCTCGCATCCGATGTCGCCGGTCGAGATCGCGAACATCCAGCACAATCTCGGTCTCGACAAGCCGTGGTACGTGCAGTATTTCTTGTGGATCGGAAATATGCTGCACGGGGACTTCGGGTACTCGTTCACCGACGGCCGCCCCGTGCTGACGAAGATCATCGAAAAGGTCCCGGTGACCGCGCTCCTTATCGGCGTATCATTCTTCTTCACGATCCTCATCGCGATCCCGACCGCGGTCTACTCAGCAGTGCACAGAGACTCGGTGTTCGACTACGTCGCGACCGCGATCGCGTTCATCGGCTACGGCACGCCGACGTTCTGGCTCGGCATCGAGCTCATCCAGCTGTTCTCCGTGAAGTGGCACCTGCTGCCGGACTCCGGTCTCTCGTCGATCGACTCGACAGGCTTCGACCTCGGCGACACCGTCCGCCATCTCGTGTTGCCGGTCGCGACGCTGACGTTCGTCAGCTTAGCGAGCTGGATCCGGTTCCAGCGCTCGTCGATGCTCGAGGTGCTCGGCGAAGACTTCATCCGCACCGCCGCGGCAAAAGGCTTATCGCGCAACGTCGTCATCTTCAAACACGCGTTCCGCAACGCGCTGCTGCCGCTCATCACGCTGCTCGGTCTCTATCTTCCGGCGTTGCTCACCGGCGCGTACTTCGTCGAGATCGTCTTCACGATCCCCGGTATGGGGTATCTCGGGCTCAACGCGATCTTCGAGCGCGACTATCCGACCGTCATGGGGACGACGATCATCTCGGCGGTCCTCGTCGTCGTCGGCAACCTCTTAGCGGACATCGGCTATGCCGCAGCCGACCCGAGGATCCGTTATGACTAGCCTGCCGGCGAAGGTGGTCGATACGGAGGACCTCACTCCGCACGTCTCGATGCTCACCGATATCTGGCGGCGCTTCAGGCGCAACCGTCTCGCGCTCGTCGGACTCGCGCTCGTCTTCGTGCTCCTCCTCGCGGCGGCGCTCGCGCCGCTCCTCTCGCACTACGACCCGAACGCGATCGACACGTCGATCATGGGGACGCCGCAGACGCCGTCGCTGCACCACCTGTTCGGCACCGACGACGACGGGCGCGACTATTTCGCGCGCATGCTCTTCGGCGCGCGCATCTCGCTCGAGGTCGGGTTTTCCGCGATGATCATCGCCGTCACGTTCGGCACGTTCTACGGCGCGGTGTCCGGCTATTTCGGCGGCTGGGTCGACTCCGTCCTCATGCGCTTCGTCGACATGATGCTCTCGTTCCCGACGTTCTTCCTCATCCTCGCCGTCGAGGCACTGACGAACAACTTCAGCATCATCGTCATCATGCTCGTCATCGGGCTGCTGTCGTGGATGAGCGTCGCGCGGCTCGTGCGCGGTCAGATACTGAGTTTGCGCGAACGCGATTACATATCCGCGGCAAAGGCGGTCGGCGCGCCGGACGGCCGCATCATGTGGCGGCATTTGCTGCCGAACGCGCTCGCGCCGGTCATCGTCGCAGCGACGCTCGCGATCGGCAACAACATCCTCACCGAGTCGGCGCTGTCGTACCTCGGTCTTGGCGTCCAGCCGCCGACCGCGAGTTGGGGCAACAGCCTGCAAAAGGCGCTCGATCCGGACGTGCTCGGCGCGCCGTGGCTGACCTTCATACCCGGTTTGCTCATCGTCATCACCGTCATGGCGTTCAATCTCGTCGGCGAGGGGCTGCGCGATGCGCTCGACCCGCGTTCGTCGGGCGGGCGCGCGTAGGAAACGGATGAAAATGCACGGTAGTCTAGCGGTCACGTCCGAGCGACCGATCCGGGGTATACGATAACCTCCATGTCTCTGCTTGCTGTCAAGGACCTGCGGGTCACGTTCGCGACCGACGACGGCATCGTCCGGGCGGTCAACGGGCTCTCGTTCGATCTCGCGCCGGGCGAGACGCTCGGCATCGTCGGCGAGTCGGGATCCGGCAAGAGCGTCACGGCGCTCTCGATCATGCGGCTCATCGCATCGCCGCCCGGCCGCATCGAGAACGGCAAGATCGTCTTCAAGGACACGGATCTGCTCACGATCGACGAGCAGCAGATGCGGAGGATCCGCGGCAACAAGATCTCGATGATATTCCAAGACCCGATGACGAGCCTCAACCCGGTGCTCACGATCGGCGACCAGATCACCGAGACGATCGTCCTCCACCAGCACAAGACGAAGAGCGAAGCTCGCAAGCGCGCGATCGAGATGCTCGACCTCGTCCGCATCCCCGACGCCGAAAAACGGCTCGGCGAGTATCCGCATCAGTTCTCGGGCGGCATGCGCCAGCGCGTCATGATCGCGATGGCGCTCTCGTGCGATCCCGAGCTGCTCATCGCCGACGAGCCGACGACGGCGCTCGACGTGACGATCCAGGCGCAGATACTCGATCTCATGCGCGACCTGCAGAAGCGGCTCAACTCCGCGATCATCATGATCACGCACGATCTCGGCGTCGTCGCCGAGGTGTGCGAGAACGTCCTCGTCATGTACGGCGGCAACATGATCGAGTACGGAACCGCCGATCAGATCTTCAACTCGCCGAAACATCCGTACACGTGGGGCCTGCTCGATTCGCTGCCGCGCCTCGATGAGAAAGGGCGCCGTCGCCTCGTACCGATCGAGGGCCAGCCACCGAACCTGCTCAAACTGCCGACGGGCTGTAAGTTCGCGGCGCGTTGCCGCTACGCGCAGCCGAAGCACTTCGAGATCGAGCCGCCGTTGATGGATTTCGGCGAGACGCACGTCGCGCGGTGTTGGCTCTACGAGACCGACAAGTCGGTCGATGTACGCCAACTGCGAGAGGAAGCCGCGGTCAGGGAAGTGGCGGCCGCCGAGGCGTTCATCGCCGAAGGCAAAGGCAAGACCGATGGCAGCTGAGATGAAGCCTGCCGCGGACTCGCAAGCGCTCGTCGAAGTCGAGAACGTCACCAAGTATTTCCCGATCACGGCCGGCGTGTTCTCGCGTCACGTCGCCGACGTCAAAGCGGTCGACGGCGTCTCGTTCAGCATCAAGAGCGGTGAGACGCTCGGGCTCGTCGGCGAGTCGGGTTCCGGCAAGACGACGATCGGGCGCTGTATCCTGCGATTGCTCGAGCCGACGAGCGGCGCGATCCGCTTCGACGGGGTCGACATCACGAAGATCAGCCCGAAATTGATGCGCGCCAAACGCAAAGAGATGCAGGTCATCTTCCAAGATCCGTACGCGTCGCTCAACCCGCGCATGACGGTCGGCGACATAATCGCCGAGCCGCTGCAGATCCACAAGCTCGCGAAAGGTCCCGAAGTCGACGCGAAGGTGAACGACCTGCTGCGCACGGTCGGCCTCTCGCCGTACCACGCGAACCGCTATCCGCACGAGTTCTCCGGCGGTCAGCGCCAGCGCATCGGCGTCGCGCGCGCGCTCGCGGTGAGCCCGAAGTTCATCGTCGCGGACGAGCCGGTCTCGGCGCTCGACGTCTCGATCCAAGCGCAGGTCGTCAATCTTCTACAGGACCTGCAGCAGCAATTCGGCTTGACATATCTCTTCATCGCACACGACCTGTCGGTCGTCCGGCACATCTCCGATCGCGTCGCCGTCATGTACGTCGGCAAGATCATGGAGCTGTCCGATCGCGACGCGCTCTACGAGCGGCCGCTCCATCCGTACACGCAGTCGCTGCTGTCGGCGATACCGATCCCCGACCCACGCGCGGAAGCGCGGCGCGAACGCATCATCCTCGAAGGCGACATCCCGTCGCCGGTGCGGCCGCCGAGCGGGTGCCGATTCCATACGCGATGCCCGATAGCGTACGAACGATGCAAGGTCGAAGTCCCGGAGCTCTTGAACTACGGGGACCACTTCGTGGCATGCCACAAAGTGCAAGAACTGGGCGGAGCGCAGCCCTCGATCAAGCCGGGCGCCGCGCCGATCGGTTCGAAATCACCCTAACGCCTTTTTAGAGCAAAGGTCATGTTCGCAGCAGCGCTCATCGCGGCAGCCCTCATCCACACTTCAGGACCGTCACCCGCCGCGCAGTTGGCAGCCGCGCAGCGCGCCGCCGTTTTCCATGTGTTGCTGCTGCCGTCGAGCACGCAGTTGATGCGCGCGGATGCCTCCAAGGACGGCTCGGAAGTCCGGCTCGAGTATTCCATCGAGGGCTCGCTCATCCGCGTCGACGAGCGCGTCGCGGGGAACCGGCTGTCCTCGCCGGACCCGCAGGCCGAGCTTTTCAACCTCGACGGCTACCCAGCGCTCTACACCGAGCGCGCGGGTTATCGCGCGATCAGCGACCTCACGTGGTACCGGCCCGACGTCATCGTGACGCTCTCGAGCCGCGATATCGTCAGCGAACCGCTGCTCGTCGACGTCGCCCTCGAACTTCGCTAGATTTCACGATTCGTTCATCAGACTTAGGCGGGGAACCACCCCGGCCGTGAAATACGTTTGCCTAGCTGATTGGGGGAACCAACCATGCGCTCGTCCTTGATAATGTCTTTCGCCGGGTTCGCCGCGGTGTTCGCCCTCGCGCTGGCGGGGTGCAAGTATTCGACCCTCGCTGGGCAGCTACCGGGCCCGTCACCCGCGCCGACGCTCGGTCCAGGTATCGTGAGCGAGGAGAAGATCCCGACCTCGGCTGCGACGCCCTTAGGGATAGCGACCGGACCGGACGGCAATCTCTGGTTCGCCGAGTTCGACGGCAACAAGATCGGGAAGGTCGTGCCGGGTACGTTTCCAGCCGGCGGCTCGATAGTCGAGTGCGGCCCGCTTCCCACCACGAACTCCGCGCCTGTCGACGTCGTGAACGATCCGTCAACAGCGAACAAAGTCTGGTTCGACGAATTCGGAAACGACAAGATCGCCAACGTCGACACGTCGACGTGCGCTTATAGCGAGTTCACGATCCCGACACCGGGCGCACAACCCGAAGGTCTCACAGTCGATCAGAGCGGCGTGCTTTGGTTCGCCGAAGCCGCCTCGGGATTAGGCCAGGTCGCGAAGATGACCATCGGCGGGGCCGTGACAGAATACACGACAGGCCTCTCGGGTAGTAATCCGATCTCGGTGGCGATAGCGAGCGACAACAGCGTCTGGTACGTCGACGGCGGTCGCAACTCGATCGGTCATCTGACGTTTCCCGGTGGCTTGAAGACGGTCGTCGATTACGGCCTGCCCACGAATCCGGCCGATCCTTTCGAGATAACCCTCGGTCCCGACGGCGCCCTCTGGTTCACCGAGCTCGGCATCAATACTGTGGGTTGCCAAATCGGGCGAATCACGACGGGCGGATCGCCGTCGATCACGGAGTATACATTGCCGCTCTTGCAACCTTCGCCTGACGGCGACCTGTGTCTCGACTTGACGAGCGCCGGCGGCAATATTTGGTTCGCCGAGGCAGACACGGGCGCGATCGGCCGCGTCACCACCGGCGGCGTCGTCACCGAGTACGGCATTCCGGGAAGCGGCACGACAGCCGTGTACGTGACGGCGGGTCCGGACAGCAATCTATGGTTCACTGACGGCGCCTTCGACGGGACCGTCCAAGGTGTCGGCACAAATCAGATCGGTCGCGTTAAGATCGGGATGATTCCGGCCCTGTCGACGGCCCGCACTTTCAAAGCGAAGATGTCGACGCACCGGTTGCCGTTGTTGAATGCCAAAGGCGAGGTGATCCGTCGCGTAAATGGGCGGCCGATCAACCCGTAAAGGTCGCCGACATCGACACGCGACGGCGGTCGAGCAGAGGCTCGACCGCTTCATTTTCTAGGGTCCGGGTAGATTGAAATCGAACGTCCGAGCGACGTCCCGCTTTTGACACAGCTTGACGTGGTGGTGTATAGTAGGGGGCGTTTGAAGGTCGGCGCCGCAAGTCCGAATAGCGGTACGGCCACGAAAGGCCTATTTGTCGAAATCGCTCATCATCGTCGAGTCTCCAGCCAAGGCGCGGACGCTCAAGAAATACCTCGGCTCGCGCTACCAGGTGCTCCCCTCGGTCGGTCACGTCCGAGACCTGCCGAAGAGCCGGCTCGGCGTCGACGTCGATAACGACTTCGCCCCGACCTACGTCACCATCAAGGGCAAGGGTGACGTCATCAAAGAGCTTCGTGCGGCGGTCAAAAAGGCCGCCCATGTGTATCTGGCCCCCGACCCGGATCGCGAAGGCGAGGCGATCGCCTGGCACTTGCGCGAGCTATTGAAGATCCCGGACGCGAAGCGGATCGAGCTCCACGAGATCACCAAGCAGGCCGCTCAGGAAGCGCTCAAGCACCCGAGCGACATCAACATGGACCGCGTCAACGCGCAGCAGGCGCGGCGCATCCTCGACCGGCTCGTCGGATTCAAGATCTCTCCTTTATTGTGGCGCAAGGTGCGCGGCGGTCTGTCGGCCGGGCGCGTCCAGTCGGTCGCGGTGAAGCTCATCGTCGACCGCGAGCGCGAGATCGAGGACTTCCTCAAGAACAAGAAGCGCTCGTACTGGACCGTTCACGCGCGGTTGTGGCCGCATGGCCACCACGACCAAGAGCACACGCTCGTCGCGAACCTCTATTCGGTCGACGGCCGGCGCACCGGTCTGTCCGAGGCCGATGCCGCGATCGTCGGGCAGAAGACGTCGTACGTGACGACCGAAGCCGATGCGGACCAACTCGTCGCTCGGCTGAAGCGGTCGAAATTCGCCGTGGCGTCCGTGAAGCAAGAGCCGCGCAAGGACAATCCGCGCGGTCCGTTCACGACGAGCACGCTCCAGCAGGAAGCGTCGAAGAAACTCAAGATGCGCGTGAGCAAGACGATGCAGATCGCGCAGGGCTTGTACGAGGGCGTCGACGTCGGCGACGAGGGCACGGTCGGTCTCATCACTTATATGCGTACGGACTCGACGCGTTTGTCGTCGACCGCGCTTTCGATGGCCGAGCAGTACATCCGCGATCGTTTCCCCGATGAGAACGGCAAGTCGTTCTGGGGCGGCAAGCAGTACAAGGTCTCGGACGACGCGCAAGACGCGCACGAAGCGATCCGTCCGACCGACGTCAATCGTACGCCCGAAAAGATGAAGCCCTTCCTCGAGGCCGCCCAGCTGAAGCTGTACCGTCTCATCTGGGAGCGATTCGTCGCGAGCCAGATGTCGCCGGCGGAGCTCGAGCAGACGACGGTTGACATCGAAGCGGACGGATGCGCGCTGCGCGCGACGGGCAGCGTCGTCACCTTCCTCGGTTATCGCAAGGTATACGAGGAGAGCCGCGACGAGGACGCGTCGGAAGAAGATGACGATGCGCGCCGCGGTCTGCCGCCCGTCGAGCAAGGACAGCGACTCGATCCTCGTCACGTCGGCGCCGACGCGCACGAGACGCAGCCGCCGCCGCGCTTTACGGAAGCGACTTTGGTGAAGGCGTTGGAAGAGCGCGGTATCGGCCGGCCGAGCACGTATGCGTCGATCGTCGGTACGATCCAGGCGCGCGGGTACGTCGTGCTCGATCAGCGCCGCTTCAAACCGGTCGAAGACGGCTACACGGTGACGGATCTGCTCGCCGAGTATTTCCCCGAGATCGTCAACGACAGTTTCACGTCCGACATGGAGCGCCGCCTCGATCGCGTCGAGGATGCGCACGACGATTGGGTCGTGCCGCTGCGCGAGTTCTGGACGCCGTTCGTCGCGCAGCTCGACAACGCCGAGAAGACGATCCCGAAGATGGCGTTCGAGGACGTGCCGACGGGCGAGTCGTGTCCGAACTGCGGCAAGCCGCTCATCTTCAAGAACGGCCGCAACGGCAAGTTCATCGCATGCTCCGGCTATCCGGCGTGCAAGACGACGAAGAACATCATCATCGACGCGGGCGTCGTGTGCCCGGTCGACGGGGGCATGATCGTCGAGAAGCGCGGACGCAAGCGCGGCAAGGTGTTCTACGGCTGCAACAACTGGCCGAAGTGCAACTTCGTCGCGTGGTATCCGCCGGTCGTGGGCTCTTCGTGTCGAGCGTGCGGTGCGTTCCTGATCCGCAAGTCGGGCCGCAAGGGCGATAAGATCGTCTGCAGCGTCGATCCGCTCCACGAGCACGGGTACCAAGAGGCCGAGCCGGCTCCCAACCCCGCCGACGAACACGCCGCGTAAAAGGGGAATCTGGGAGCGGTCGAGATTTATCTCGACCGCCGCGGTCTCGCATCAACTCTATAGGCCACCCTTGTTCCGACATCTAAGGTGTTTCGCGTGAACCGATTGACTGTCGTCGGCGGCGGGCTCGCCGGCACGGAAGCCGCATGGCAGGCCGCGCAGAGCGGCGTGCCGGTGACGCTTTTCGAGATGCGGCCGACGCGCATGACCGCCGCCCACAAGACCGGCAACCTCGCCGAGCTCGTCTGCAGCAACAGCCTTCGCGCGGCGTCGACCGAGAACGCCGTCGGGCTCATCAAGGAAGAGATGTCGCGGCTCGACTCGATCGTCGTCGCGTGCGCGCGCGA
>JANWLL010000062.1 GCA_025450855.1 Vulcanimicrobiia bacterium | reverse complement strand
GCGGCGTCCTTTGGCAGGACGGCAAGGGCTTCGACGCGCGCGACATCGTGTTCACGTGGGGCGCGATCATGAACCCGCGCAATTCCGTTCCGGTGCGCCAAGGCTACGATCTCATCACGTCGATCGATACGCCCGATCCGTACACCGTCGTCGTCCATCTGCGCAGGCCGTACGCGCCGTTCATCTCGACGTTCTTCGCGATGTCAAGCACCGCGTATGCCATCCTCCCCGCGCACATCTTGTCGAAGTACAAGTCGATCGACGATGTGCCGTTCAATCGCGCGCCGATCGGAACGGGACCGTTCCGCGTCGCTTCGGTCGACGGTTCGCACGTGAAGCTCGTCGCCAACCGCTCGTACTGGCGCGGTTTGCCGCAGCTCAAGGAAGTGGATTTCGAGTGGCAGCCGGACGGCGACAAGATCCTCGCCGATCTGAAAGCGCACAGGATCGACTTCTACTATGGAGCGTTCGGTCACCAAGAGCCTGCGATCCACGGCATCCCGGGGACGACGATCTACCTCTATCAGTTCAACTACTTCCTGGACATCGGTTTCAATACGGCGTCGCCGGTCGTCTCGGATCGCCAAGTCCGCCAGGCGCTCGCGTACGCGACCGATCGCGCCGCCATCGTGAGCGAGGATGCGAACGGCGTCAACGAGTCCGCTGACACCGATCAAGCGCCCTCCTCGTGGGCGCGCGCGGAAAATGTGAGGCACTACGACTTCGATCCGATCAAGGCGCGCGCGACGCTCGACGCGGCGGGCTGGAAGGTCGGTCCGCATGGCATCCGAGCGAAAGATGGGCGTCAACTTCGCATCGTGCTCGTCAGCGACGGCATCGCAGGCTCGGAGACGACCGAGCGCATCATCCAGTCGGATTGGCGCGCTGTCGGCGTCGACGTCGTCGTCCGCAACGTCAGCGAAAACGCGCTCGACTCGTCGGCTGCTTCAGGCGGCATCGAGGCGACCGGCAAGTTCGACGCCGTCATCGAAGGCTGGGTGAACGGCGTCGACCCGGACGACTCGACGCAGTTCATGTGCGACATGCGACCGCCGGCCGGCTGGAACGTCTATCGCTACTGCAATCCTTCGCTCGACGCGGCTGAGCGCGCCGAGCTGTCGACATACGACCAGAGGACGCGGCAGGGCGATTTCGGGCGCATCCAACAGATACTCGCGGACGACGTCCCGATCATCATGCTGTCGTTCGCGCAGCAGCAAGACGTCGTCAATCTCGACCTCAAGAACTACTATCCGGCGAAGGCCGTGACCCCGTTCTGGAATCCCTGGCAGCTCGAGATCTGAGGGCCGACCGCCGCGCGCTTTAAAAGGGAGCGGTCGAGATTTATCTCGACCGTCGCGGCCGAGCCACAGGGCCGTCGCCATACGCGCGCCCAATCCAGCAACCATGCTCCGCGTCGGCACGTGTGGTTTTTCGTACCGCGATTGGGTCGGACCGTTCTATCCGCTGCGCATCCGTCCGGCCTTGATGCTCGACTACTATGCCGAAAGATTCTCCACTGTCGAGATCGACAGCACGTACTACGCGATCCCGAAGCCGTCGATGTTCGAATCGATGGCGCACCGGACGCCGCCCGATTTTCGCTTCACGGTGAAGGCGCCTGGAAGCGTCACGCACGTGCCGGCGGACGCAGCGCCAGAAGAAGATGATCTGATCTCGTTCCGCGCGTGCCTCGAACCGTTGATCCGCGCGGGCAAGCTCGGTGCGGTGCTCGCCCAGTTCCCGAATTCGTTCCGGCCGGCGCGCGATGCGTTCGGCCGGCTCGAGCTCTTGCGCGAGTCGTGGCCCGACCTGCGACTCGTCGCCGAGTTCCGCCATCGCGACTGGCAGAAGGGTTCTATCTTGCGTATCCTCGGTGCGCTCGACATCGGTTGGTGCAACGTCGACGAACCGCGCTTCGAATCGCTCGTGAAACCGGACGCACAGACGACGTCGACGATCGGCTACATAAGATTCCATGGGCGTAACGCGGCGAAATGGTGGAAACAAGAGCGCAACGCTGCCGAGCGCTACGACTACACGTACTCCACGGACGAACTCGTCGAGTGGCTGCCGCGCATCGGCGAGGTCATCGAGCAAACGGACGAGACGTACGTGTTCTTCAACAACCACCGGAACGGCCAGGCGGTGAACAACGCGCGTCAGATGATGGATCTGCTCGACATAACGCCTGCGCCCGTAGACGATGGGTCGAGACAGCTCAAACTACTAGAATAGCGGACGGACGCTGTGTTTTCGTGCCGGGCCCGGGACCTTCGTCCGGGGACTGGTCACAGGCGCAAATTTTCGATTAATTGAATTTTAAGCAGCCGACGCTACAGTCGGGTGGAGCTATCGCTTCAAGAAAGGCGTCTGGAATGAAATACGCGGTCGGTCCATTTGTCCTCGCGGCGCTTCTGTTAGCCGGATGCAGCGCGCACGGGTCCTCTTCTGCCTCGTCGCCGATCGTGCCGGCACCTACGCAGCTAATCTCGAATCTCGGGTTCGACGAGGCGGGCTTCGACTCGACGACGGTGGCCAAGGTCGGCGCACGGCTGAGCGGCGAGGCGCCGTTCATGAGTCCGAAATACGGCCGGGTCCTCGGCTACTTCAAAGGCAAGACGTCGACGACTTCGGAGGTCGTCACGCTCCCAGCTTCGACGCCGGTGCGTTTCTTCAACGTCGACACGACCCTACCCCACACGGCGAGCTTCTTAGGCAACGCGACGCAGAGTATGGCACCGTGGCCGCCGTCTTTCAACGGCAGCGCGACGAAGTCGGCTGCGGGCACGGCCATCGGCACGCCGAATTTCAGCACAGGCACGCTGAACCCGGGTGCCCACTCGGTGCTGTACAACACCGGCATGCCGGGTTTCTACATGATCGGCTGCGCGTTCCACTACAATACGTACGGCTTCCGGACGGTCATCATCGTCCACTGATCCGATATATCGCCCCGCGAAACCGCCCCCGGACGCCTGCAGCGCCGGGGGCGTTATACTTTATGGAAGGTGTCGAGATTCATCGCGACCGCCGTGGTTTTCACGATGCTTGAATCGTCGGGCTAGGTGACGGCGTCGGCGACTTGCGCGGGCTGGCGCTCGGACGCGGCGACGGTTTGGCGCTGCCTGTCGGAGACGGTGAGGGCGAGGCGGACGGCGATGGCACAGGCAGCGTCGGCATGACCGTGAAGGTCGGCATCGGCGACTGCGGTGCTGCCGGCATTTGGTAGGCGTCGTCGCGCGAATGCGCAGCCGCTGCCGCGGAGAGGATCAACGTAGCGGAAAGTCCGATAACGGCGACGGTCCGTCGCCAATCCGTTTTGATCATAGCGTCGTGAGACTTCCCGTTTTCTCTGACGCCGTCACCCACCCGACAACCGCTTGGTCGCTAAGGAGGCGGCGTGTTGGTCACGAGACAGTCGATGCGCTTGGATGGATCCGGATCGTTGAAGTTGTGGTCCTCTTCCATCGACCCCAAGCCGATCGCGTAGCCGTAGCCGTCCGTCGCCTGGCTCACCGTGTGCGACCCGTCGTAATACACGTCGACCTCGAACGTGCCGAAGACGGTCGGGTGTGTCTGCGTCTTGCAGCAGAGCACGCGGCTGACGGTGCCCCCGTCTTGGGCCTCGTAGTCGTACGTCGTGCCGTTCGGGCCAGGATTCTGCCCGATGATGATCGTCGGGGACGCGATCGGCATCGGCGAAGCGCTCGGACTCGCCATGTACCCGTAGATGAGCGTGTTGCCGGCTGCGTCGTCGGCCAGCAGCTGGATCTGCGTCGTGCTTTGCGTCGGCGACGTCGGGATCTGCAGCTGGTACTCGTAGGTGAGCGTACCGTTAACGGTCGCCGTTCCTAGCACTTGATTCGTCTTCGGAAAGGTCGACGCCGAGGGTGCGGGCGATCCGAGGTAGCACGCGTACGTCCATGTGTCGCCCGATTTGAGCGGTAAAAACGGCCGCGGACTCATCGACGGCATTGGTGATGGACCGGGGCCGGGCATGCTCGCGCCCCCGCCTCCGCCGCATGCAGCCAACCAGAGGACTCCGACGATGAAGAACGCTCGAGCCTGGTTCATGAGCGTTTACTATACGAGGTCTCGAACCGCGCAGTCTCAAATTTTTTCTCAACGATGCCTCAAGACGACACGATTTTCGAATATTCGTTCCACGGCTATCGCGTCCGGACGGATGACTTGACGTTGCGCTTCCACGATGCGGCGTTCCCCGTCGCGCCGAAAGTGGTAAAGACGCTCCTTGCACTCCTCGACAACGCCGGCGAGGTCGTGACGAAGGACGACCTTTTGAGCCGTGTGTGGGGCGACGCTGCCGTCGAAGAGGCGAACCTCTCTCAGAACATCTATTCGCTGCGTCGCCTGTTCCACGCCGCTTCGGGTGAGTCGCTCATCGAAACGCTCTCGCGGCGCGGGTACGTCATGCACGCTGCAGTGGTCAAGCGGATAGTGACGGCGGGTGCCGTTACGCGTCGCGCGAGGGATCTGCGGGCGTTCATCGTCGCGGCTGGGGCATCACTTGTCGCGGGCGTCGTACTCATCGTCTATGCGTATCCGACCGGCTCTTCCGATCTGCCGGCCGGCGTCCAACGCGCGTACGACCTCGGCTGGTATTACTGGCGAGGCGTCACGCCGACCGGGATCCGAACGAGCATCGAACAATTCGACCGCGTCATCCAGGCTGCGCCGCGGAGTCCGCTCGGGTATGCTGCCGAGGCCGTCGACTACGCCAAGCTATCCGATCTCGAGTCGCCGGCGATGTCCGTCTCGTACGCGGCCGTCGCGGATCGGTTCGCACAGGAGGCTGTCGCGATCGACGACCACTCGGCGATGGCGCATGCCGCGCGCGGGTTCGTCGAATGGGACCTCGACTCCGACAACGCCGCAGCAGTGGACGACCTCAAGACCGCGGTCGCGCTGGATCCGACGAACCCCTTGGCGCACATGTGGTATGGAGATGCGCTTCTCTGGCAAGCAGACATCGGTGGTGCACGTCGTCAATTCGGACTCGCCGCAGACATCGATCCGTCGCTGCCGGGCCTCGACTACACGTTGGGGCTCACGTATTACTTGAGCCGCGACTACGCGGATGCGGCCGCGTTCGCGAAGGTCGGCGTCAGCGACGTCTGGTCATCGGAGGCGTCTCGCCTGCTGCTCTCTGCGGCGTACGACGAAGCGCGCCGGTATCCGGCCGCGATCGATGCGCTGAAGCCGCTCGCGTCGAGCGCGTCGATGCAGCTCGCGATCAGCGGAAGCCTCGCGCACGTCTACGCATCGATGGGGGACCGTAGCCAAGCACGCGCGGCGCTTCACGTGGTCGAACGTCTTTCGTCACGATATCCGGGCCGGCCGGTCCTCACGGCGCTGGCATACGCTTCGAATGGTCTGCCGGACGAAGCATTCGCGTGGCTATCGCGCCTGCCGCACGCTGACCGGCAAGTCTACGCGCTCGATCCGCGCTTCGATTCGCTCCACCACGATCGGC
>JANWLL010000061.1 GCA_025450855.1 Vulcanimicrobiia bacterium | reverse complement strand
TTCGTGCCGGGCGGCGATTCCATGGTGCTCGATGCGACGGTGTATCGCTGGGCGGACATACAGTGACGCCGATACGGCTTTGAGACGAACGGCCCGTTTGCCGGGCACGCAAATGGGATAGCATAGAAGTCGGTATCATCGCCCTCAAAGGAGATACTTCCATGTCGCGCCGCCTTCTTTTCGCCGCCTCTGCGGCCGTTTTGCTATCCGCTTGCTCCGGTCACGGCGTCATGCAGCCGACGGCCGGGTCGTCAAACCAAGCGCCGTTCGGCATGACCGCGCACCGCATCGGCGCATCGCCGGACACTTTGTATGCTGTCAGGATTCCCTCGCGCAACAGCGGGCCCATCGGGCTTGTCACCGGTCCTGATGGTGCAATATGGTTCACCGAATCGATCAAGAACAAGATAGGCAGGATGGACGACGTTCTCTACCACTTCACCGAATACAAAGTGCCGACGTTGAACAGCCATCCGAACCACATGATCGTCGGACCGGACGGCAATATTTGGTTTACGGAATCGACCGGAAACAATATCGCGAAGATCACGACCGCGGGGACGATAACCGAGTACCCGTTGCCGAAGCTGAAATCAGGACCGGGCGGTCTCGCAGTCGGACCGAACGGTAAGGTCTGGTTCACGGAGACGTTCCGCAACAGGATCGCAGAGATCGATCCGACGACCGGCGCCATCACCGAGATAAAGCTGCCTGAGACGAACTCCCGGCCTGCGTTCCTGGCGCAAGCTTCCGACGGGTCCATGTGGTTCACGGAGTCGCTCGGCAACCGGATCGGCGAGGTCAAGACGGACGGCTCTATCGCCGAGTTCCCGGTTCTGACGGCGAATGCCGGTCTCGCGGGCATCGCTGCCGGCGCAGACGGGAGGCTCTGGTTCACTGAGGCGACTGCGAGCAAGATCGGTGCCATCACGATGGCCGGCGTCGTCACAGAATTCCCGACGCCGACCGCGAACGCGAAGCCGGAGTTCATCACCGCCGGCCCTCCCGGCCACAACGACGTCTGGTTCACTGAATTCTCGGCGAACAATATCGCGAAGGCAGCGGTTGCAGACGGAACGATAACCGAATTCCCGCTTGCGAGCCAGAACAGCGAGCCGCACGACATAATCTACGGAGCGGCCGGGTTCATGTGGTTCACGGAGTTCGCCGGGAACGCGATCGGCGACAATACGTCCCCGTAGAAGTTCGAAACGCTCGCTCGAACCCCGTTGCCGCATCGCGTAGGTCGTGACCGACCTACGCGATGCGATCTTATGTCGGACGGTCGTTTTCGGCCAGCGGGCGATCTGGATCGCCGCTCGCTCGCCTGGCAAGCTCGCCTGGTCCCGAGTAAGCTCGTCCTTTCACCGGGGATTCATCGCCGCAAACCCGCGCCACCGGCCATCTTTTGGTTCCGCGCAGCTCAGGAGGACAAGGAGTCGCCATTGGTTCAAACGCGTCGAGGCAGGAAACTTCTTATGTAGTTGACTTTTCTGGAATCCGACGCTTGCTAAGCATCGTTATCCCAGCTCACAATGAGGCCCGCCGCATATCGCCGCTGCTGAAAAGCCTGCGCCGCGTCTTTTCAGTGGCCGAGATCATCGTCGTCGCAAACGCATGCACCGACGACACCGCCGAGATCGTAAGGCGGTTCGCGGCACACGACTCCAGCCTTCGTCTCATCGACATTGAAAGCCGGCTTGGAAAAGGGGGCGCCGTCAGGCTCGGCTTCCACGCCGCGCGAGGCGACGTGATCGCGTTCATCGACGCCGACGGCGCGACGCCCGCAGAAGAACTGCGCAGGTTGGTCTCTGAGTTGCGCGACAGCGATTGCGTCATCGCTTCGCGTTGGGCGACCGGCGCCCGCGTGCTCGTCCGCCAACCACCATTGCGCCGATTCCTCGGGCGCGCATTCAATGTCATCGTCCGGGCGATGTTCGGCCTGCGCTTGGCCGACACGCAATGCGGCGCAAAGATCTTCAGGCGCGCGGCGCTCGAAGAGATAATCGAAGATGTCGAGACGGCTGATTTCGCTTTCGACGTCGACCTGCTGTATCAACTTCAGCGCCGAGGTCGTTCCATCCGAGAATCGCCCACCGTTTGGCGCGATCGGGAGGGGTCGACTGTCGATGTCTTGACGACGGGTCCACGCATGCTCGCGTCCATCGCTCGACTTCGCCTTTCACACTCGCCCTGTCGCTACGTCATCCCGTTCTTCGACCATCTTTTCGGCATCCGCGCGATCAAAAGCCGGCGCCGGATCCGATTCTTGGTCGTCGGTGATGAGCGTAAGCGGGTCTTAGGCGACGATATCATCGGCAAGTTCAAGACCTTGCTCGAAACGTACAAGAGCGAATACCGGGAGGTCGTATGGTGGACGCCCAAGACCAGGAGGGCAGCCGCGATCGAATATCTGCGCGTGCACCGCTCCAAGTTCGATTGCATCATCGAGATCGCTTCGAACGGCGACCGTTACTGGACACCGCTGTTCACGTTCAAGCCGATCATCATCATAAGCCCGACGCGCCAACCGCCGAGATGGCCGTATGCTGCGGTCGAACATCTTGACAGCGTTCCTAATGATAGCCAAGGAATCGAATGCGCCGTGTTGCGAGCCCTGACGCGACGCGATGCGTACTTTCTCCAAGAGACCGACGGCTCGTGGACGTTCCAGCCTCGCCTGCCGAACCCGGATCGAACCTTCAGCAAACCGGTTCGTGAGCCGGTCACCGCGGCCTCAACCGTCGCGCTCGGCTCCTAATAGGGAGCACCCACACCCGCACGTAACGCCCGCTCGTGGACTCGTATCTCATCATCGCTCCCCAGGGGCTGGGCGACGCGCTCGAGGCGACTGTGATCGCCGGCGCGCTTCGTCGCGCGCGGAAAGACGCGCGCATCGACGCGGCCGTGCTTCGACCAGGCCCGAAGGAGTTATTCGAGCAGCTTGATGGCGCCATCGACGCGGTTCTCTACTATCCGTTCTGGGAACATGGGGCACTCGCTTTCGTCGCCGCGCTAGCGCGCTCGACGCTCAAGCGACAGCGCTACGACGCCTCGCTGCTCGCGTACCCCGCCTCTCGCCCCGAGTACGATCTGCTCGCCCGACTTCACGGTGCGACTCTTCGAATCTCACACGATTACTCTAACGGCAGCGCGCGACATAGAGCCTCACAGTCCGAGATCAGGATCCCTGTCGCTCCGAAGCACAACGTCGAGCGCAACCTCGACCTCGTGCGTGCGCTCGGCATCGATGTCGCCGAGCCGCCGAGTTATCTCGTGCCGGGGTCTTGGAAGGCGACGAGCCGCTCGGTCGATCGAATCGCGATTCACATCGGTACGGTGACGCACCATGGTTTGGCGAACAAGCGCTGGGCACTAGACAGATTCATCGAGTTGGCGCTGCGTCTTCGGACTAGCGGGTTCGAGATCGGCGTCGTGGCAGGCCCGGACGAACGCGACGGGTCAAAACGACTCGTGGATAGCGTCAGCGGCGCCACCCTTATCGAGGGGACCCTGGATGAGATCGCCCGCTACCTGAGCGGCTGCGCGTGCGCTGTGACGAACGACTCCGGAATCGGCCATCTTGCGGCGGCGGTCGGAACGAAGGTCATCGCATTGCACGGCCCGACGCCGGTCGAAGGCGGCCCGTACGGAGCCAACGCCATGCGGTTGCGCCCATCGCCGTGTCCCCCGTGCTTCGACCCGCGTCTGCGAAATACGAAGTGCGCGCTGAACATCGACTTCGCATGTCTCAAGCGAGACCTGACGGTCGATATCGTCGAAGCCGCGATTCTCGGCGCGTTGGGCGTGCGCGTGAAAGCGGCTTGGGAGTGAAGCTGGACACGCCGAGTATAGCGCGATTCGATTTCGCCCGACGTGCCCCACAGATAGTCATCGTCTTGGCGGGCGTCGTCTACGCGACCGTCATCGCGTCGCGTGGGGTGCCGGTGCTCCGCCACGACTGGTCGTGGCCCGCCGAACGCGGTGACGTATTCGACCTGCTGATGCACTCACTCAGCCCATGGGACCCCCGCGGTATCGGCAGTCCGAATCTCTACATCAACGACTACGTGATCGGTGCGCTCGCCTCACTGCTTGCGTTCGCGTGCGGACCGCAGGCAGGCCTTTGGGCCTTTTCCGCGGCGATCGGCACCACGTGTGCGGCCGGAGGCGCGGTGCTGGCGAAAAGGATGGGGTCCCTGCCCTTGGGGCAGTGCGCGGCCGGCGTCATCTGTCTGTTCAACCCCTGGGTCTATGCCGAGACGGTCGCGGGTCACGTGTACATGGTCTTGGCGTACGGCGCGCTGGCCGGCATAGCAGCCGAATGCCTCCGGCGCAATCCGCGCCCCGCGGTCGTCTCGCTCCTCGTCGTGCTGACGCTCGAACAATTGCAGCTGTTCGTCGTCGCTGCCGTGATGATCGCCGCACTCTTTGCGTTCCGTAGGATTTGGCTGCCGGTTGTCACCGCTGCTATCGTGGCGACGCCATTGCTGGCGATCGTCATCCTGGAATACCCATCGTTTCAGCGCGTACCATTCTCCCTTCAATGGGAGTCGGTCCAATCAGTCGCGCCGACCAGCGCGCTCGCGCTCACCGGGTACTTCGCCGGGTACACGCAGCAGATCGACGCACTCGATCTGTGGGCGATGCTGTGCGTGGTTGCACTGGCGCTGTACGGGTTCTCCACGATTATTCGCGCACGGCGGACGATCGCGTTCGTGGTCTTGGGCGCCCTGTCGATCGTCGTTGCGGTCGGCTTTCGTGGGCCGCTAGTGTCCTTCGAGCGATATGCGCTCACGACGTTGCCGGCGTTCCGCTTGTTCAGAGAACTCTTCGACGTTCTCGCTTGCGCGGCCGTCGCATACTGTGCCGGGGTCGGCGCAGCCGCTCGAACCCTCGCTGGTGCCGCTCCCGCCGCTCTTCTCGGCTGCGTCCTCGTCACATCGTGGCTCGTATGGTCGCCGTGGCAATGGTGGGTGTCGTCGTACGATCTGCCGACGGCGCCGAAAGTCACCGTACCAGCCGGAACACGCTACGCGCTCCTGCCGGCATTTCAACCGCTTGTCTTTGGGCAAGCGTCGAACGGTTCAGGGTTGGACCCGAACGCGAAAATAAGGTTCGACGATGTCAACCCGATAAATACGATATCGCCCGACTACCCGGTCGACACTGCTCTCGCGGCTCTCGAGCAACGCGATGATGCACGGCGGCTCGAGGCTCTGGGTGTTTCGACGATCATCGATCGCCCATGGCTGAAGACGGACGACGCGACTATCACCAAACAACGAGCGCTCGGGAGCACAGCGGCGAGGATCGATACGGCTCTATCGCGAGCGCAGGCCGTTACCCCACAGAGCGAGCTTTCGCTGGCGCCGATCCCACCGGTGTGCGCCGTTTGTACGAGGATCGACGCCGACGCGGTGTTCTTCGGCGATGTCGCCGGGATGCGTGGTCCGACGGTCCCTGCAGCGTGGGAAGCGTACCGACGCCCCGTGGCCGTAGCGGCGCCAGGTGACGACGTGCAGGCCGATCGTGGGTGGGTCGACGCTCGCCTCGCATTCGCCGCGCGCCCGGAGCTCGGTCAACCGTTCGGTGGCGCGATGACAACATCCGCAAAAGCGGCCCTGCCCGTGACAAGTCGTACGGACATCCTCGTCGACGTGCAGGGCGAGCTGGTGGCTGCTTCCGGCGCGATCATCGCGAGAACCACCCAAGGCTACCGCTGGGTGCCGTTGCCTGCCGGCATCGATTCGTTGCGCTGTCTCGGCCTTTGCGTCGTGGCACTCGAGGGCTCGCGTCCAAAGGACGTTCCGGCCGAAGCCGGGGCGTCTGCCTCGACCGTTCCTGTGTCGGGCACGACTGCGGCACCGTGGCTCGAGTTCGTAGACGTTCCTCGCGGACCAACGGCACTGCTTCGATTCAATGTCGCCTACGATCATGGATGGGCTGCGTTCGCGGCACTCGGCCCATTAGCTCACGTCCGGACCGATGCGATCGTCAATGGGTGGCTGCTGCCCGCAAGAGCTACCGGCACGCGGATTATCCTGGTCCACTGGCCGAGCGTGCTTGCGTCGCTGCTTGAACTCGGCGCTGCGTGCTGGATCGTCTACCTGATCATGCTACGCGTTCGCTCGTTTGAGCGCCGTGACGATGAAGCCGCTCGCGAGCGAAGGACGTAGGCGGAAGATGCTCTCGATGACATTGGACACCGGATGCTCGGCCAAGAGAAAAAACTTGTACCCCTCCGTCCGCACGACCTCGAATCCGATGTCACCGAGCAGCTCGCGCAGCGCGCCAAGCGTGAAGAGTTTGAGGTGCCCTTGAGTATTCGTATTGTGTTGTCCGAGCCGCGCGAGCCAATGACCATATTTCTTCCGCGTGCTCGTCTCGGTGAACACGGGCTGTATGCCGGCGAGCAGGAGCGCGCGGTTGAGCCAGCTCGCAAGATTCGGCGTCGTGACGACAAGCGCGCCGCCGGGCCGAAGCACCCGTCGTACCTCCTCGATGCACGCGTCGGGATCGAAGACGTGTTCGATGACTTCCCCCATGACTGCGAGATCGATAGAACCGTCCGCAAGGGGGAGAGCCTCGGACACGTCTTGCACGAGGATACTCACACTCTCGCCCTTTGCCTCGTTCGCCGCCGCTTCCGATACCTCGACACCGATACCGCGGATACCCGGCATCTTGTTGACGAGCGTCCGCAGCAGGTAGCCGCGCCCGCAACCGAGATCCAAGACGGTCCGTGGCTCAAGCCGCACGCACTCGCTGACGAGACGACGCATCCGGTCATCGAGCTTTGCGACGTCCGTCGTTCGGTCCGCGTAGAAGTCGCGGGTCTCCTCGCGAGCATTGGGCACCTAACGCGATTGCATGGCAACACGGGGTCGCCCTTCCGACGTCCGTCACCCGGCGTCGACGTGTATTGATGCGGCCGCGCGATCCGAAGAAGGGGAAGGCCTGGGCCGCATCCGCCGTATTCGTCATACCGTCGGTTCTGGCGCTGCTCGCTATCGGGATGCATTGGGCGCAACCTCCGACCGTCGTCGCACAGATCGACCTGCCGCCGCCATTCGGATTGTCCGAAACGCTTCGGAAGTGCGCCTTCGCCTGGGGAGACGTCCATTCGTATTTCGGATCCGTGGACAACTGCTCGTCGTGGTATCCGTACACGCTCATCCTCCTCGCGTTCGACGCAGTTTTTGGTCCGTCGCTCGGCCAGGCGCTGACATTCATCGTGCCGGTCATCGTGTCGTGGATCGGCGCTTTCGCGGTCGCACGGGCCGCAGGGGCGTCGCCCGCCGCCTCGTTCATCGCCGCCTGGGTCTACGCGTTCAATCCGATGCGCCAATCCATGTTCGGCGAATATGCGACCGGCGAAGCATGCGCGGCTATAATGCCATGGATCTGGTATTGGATCATCGCTACGGCCCGTGAGCCCGCTCGCGCGGGCCGAGGGCGCGCCGTACTCGCGGCGATAGCATTCGCCCCATTGTCCATGCTCGCCGCGACGCCGCAGCTCTTGGTCGCCCTGATCCTGGGCTCGCTTCTCCTGGCTTGGATCGCGGACGTCGTCTGGGCCTCGGACAAACCGGCGTTTCGACGGTGGCTGGCGAGCTCGATTGTCGCCGGTCTCGTCGTCAGCCTTTGGTGGACCGTGCCCAACGTATCCTCATACGTCGGAGTCAGCGTCGGTCATCCGGTCTCGCCGGCGTCGGTCGCCTGGACGTTCGGCCGTGCGAGCCTCATGAACGAGATGCGATTCTGCGCGTCATGGGTCTGGCAATACGCCGAATACAACCCGTGGGCGATCGAATTCGAAGCCAATCCTTGGATGTTCGCGTCGGGATTCATCGCCATCGCCTGGCTGATCGCCGCGCTCGCGTTTTGTCGTGGGACCGCGCTCAGGGTCGCTCGCGCTGTTGGGCTCGTCTCGCTCGCGATGCTCTTCATAGCAAAAGGTCCGCACCCGCCGTTGGCCGGCATCAATCTCGCCTTCTATTCGATTCCGGGCATGTTCTTGCTCCTCGAACCGGATGGGCCGATCATGGTCGCTGCACTTTCGTTGAGCCTCTGCGCGGCGATAGGCAGCGACGCGATGCTGCGGTCGCAAAATGCGTCGTTCAAGAGGCTTGGGGTCGTGGCGGTAGCAGTGACGCTCGTCGGACTCTGTTGGAACAACCTTGCGGCCATCACGGGCGCGGTCTTCCACGAGAAGACGGTGATCACGCCGGGCGAGCACATCGTCTTGGCAAGCGATTGGACCGATGCCGCTCGTTACCTGAACGACACGGCATCCCGTCCGGGCGGGGTCGTCGTTCTCCCACCCGACGACCATTACGAGGCCGACTATTCGTGGGGCTACAGAGGAATCGACGTGTTGGCGCAAGAGCTCTTCGACCGCGACGTGCTCATGCCGGGAGCGCCGTTTTGGTATACGCAGCGACCAGAGGCCGCCAGTCTCGACGCGGTCATCGATCGGTTAGTCGCGCTCCATTCGCCGCTCGCTCGCACACTGTTGCTCGAGCTTGGCGTTCGGTATGCGGTCGTGCGCGATGACGTGCACCCGGTCGCCGACGGTATCGCACCTGAGCCGGGCGAGGATCGGTCGTTCCTGGGCGCTCCCGCGGCGACATTCGGGGCCATCGAGATCTACGACTTGGGCGATCCGACGCCGCGACTCGCGCAATTGAAGGATGCGAGGCATGAAGCCGGCGATCCCGGCGACGCCGCACTCATGCGCGCGACCGGGGCGCCCGCAGACTCCGTACGCCGCGAAGCTACGACCGCCGCGTTGCGGCCGGCGCGCGTGCTCCGCCTCGTGCCGTCGAACGCATTCAGCCTCATCGACGAGCCGGTAGCCGAGGCGTTTCCTAAGCTCGTCGATCGTTCGTCCGTCGATGCAACCACGGTGAGTTATACAGCGATCAATCCCACGACCAGCGACATGACCGCCGAGATCGACGTGGGCGTTTGGCCGCGCGCGCCTACGACGTACTCGCTGACTGTCGATTCGCAGGCCACTCACACGGCGATCGTCCGATCGACGAGCGGCGCATCGTGGGCGAAATTCGTCGGCGTGGTCCTCCGGCCGGGCCTTAATCGGCTTGTCTTGCGCTGGCCGCCGACCTGGGCCAACACGTTTGCGGCATTCTTCCCGCCGCGCTTCGCGCAAGGGCAGCCGTGGCAACCTAACGTTTATCAGATGATGATCCAGGACGTCCGGAGCTCGAAGTCGAGTCCGAATCCGCTGAAAGGCGTCAGAGTTTACTTGCCGTTGATCGACGACCCGGTCGTCGACGTCGAGCCGGAGTCGAGCGAGGCACGGCCGACCCGCATGACCGCCATCGTAAGCGACGGTGTTCGACGCTTTGCGTGCCTTGACCAGTTCACCGCCGGAGCGCCGAAACACCTGACAACATCGATCCGGGACTGCGAACAGGGCGCGGGTCGGCGCTTCACCGATGTGGATGCACGCCGGGATCGCGTCATCGCACTGGAACTCTACGAGCCCATCGGCGTTGCCCCCAAGCCGGTCGTCATCGACATCTCGACCGAGCCGTCGCAAAGGGCTTTCGTGCGTGGCGAACCGAGGCGCACGAGTTCACCGCCGCCGCTCGGAACATCGAACGGCCTTGGGGCTATCGTCCGCATATCTGAAGACCCCTCGCCGCTCGTACTCGCGCAAACCTTCAGCTCCTCATGGGTCGCCTGCGACGTCTCGCACTGGCGCTTGCTCCCGCACTGGGAGGCGTTTGGCTGGAGCAATGCCTGGACCGTATCTCCAACGAGCACGATAGTCGTCGTCAACCTTCTATCCGCTTTGACCCTGCTATTACTGTCGGCGGATGTCTTAGTTCTCGTGTGGTTGTCATGCAGACGATGATACGTCGTTTCATCTCGGCATGTGCGGCGATCGCGTTGTTCGTCTGTATCGTTGGGCACGACGTCGGGTTTGAGGGCGTCGACACTGCTGGCGACATCGCGTTTTTCCTCATTATCGCGGCGGCTGCGCTACCTATGTCTCGCGACGACGAACGCGGCCGGCGTGAAGATGAACGCGACCGGGATCCGTCGACGGCCGCTTGACTGCCTCGACGTCAGCCGACTTTCTCCGCGACGATGATCATTCCGTGCGTGAGCAGCGAGCTGAAAGGTTCCGGCGCGGTATGCATCAGCGGCAGCGGATAGGACGCGACGCGGACCAGACGCCAACCGGGTCGTCTAAACGGAAGAAGAAACTCCCTCGGGTGCAACCGATTGAGCGTCAGGAATTGCTCCCAATGGTAGTCGTGGTCAAATTCCAGGCCGGCCGGCAGCTCGCCCTCATAGAACAGGCGTCGCAAGTCTTGCCTTTTGAGGAGCAGGTGAAGCCATGGGAACTTTATAGTATGCCAGAGGTGAGCTCCGTACGGGCTGAAATAGAGCGGAGCGAAAAGCGCCACGAGGCGTCCGGAAGAGCGGAGGATTCGCGACGCTTCGGCGATGGTAGCCTCGTAGTTGGCGGCGTGCTCGAAAGTGTTCTCGGAGACGATCACGTCGATGCATTCGTCCGGCAGGGGGAAATGATCGGGCGTGATCCGGACGACGTGGACTTTATCGCGCATAGGATTGTCTCGGAGCGTGTCCGCGATCGCCTCGTTATGCGCGATATCGAGGGCGTAGTACGAGCGAGGACCGTACGAAAGGTAATGGTCCAGCGCGAAGCCCCAGCCCGCCCCTATCTCGGCCACGTCGCGCCCGTCGAAGGGCGAATAGCGGCGGTAGACGTCGGCATAGACCTTTACCGCTCGCTTGGAAACCATCTCCTTGAAATTCGTCAGGCTTTGTGGCGCCGGAAGGGGCAACCAGGATGTCAAGCCGTTGAGAACACGGCCGAGCAGATAAACCCAGCTGACGTCGTTGGACTGATCGTCGATCCTTCTGTCTGACATTGATTCCTCTAGCGCGCAGTCTTCGACGGCGACTTAGTCACCGCCCGACGGGTCCATCGAGAGCGCGGCTTCGACTATCGCGTCGGCGTTCTCGACGTAACGGAGTCCCCGCGCCGGTTCCCACGGCCGCGCCGCGAGAAGCGCCGAGACGACGGCGCGCGTCGCCGGCGATTTGTTGA
>JANWLL010000060.1 GCA_025450855.1 Vulcanimicrobiia bacterium | reverse complement strand
GCGAACGAGTGGCCGTCGTCGCGGCGCACGAGGAATCCGTCCGGACGCTTTTCGTAGAGCGTGAATCCGGCGGCCTGCGCTTCTTCGAGGCTCGGGAAGATCTTGATGCCAGTGGCCATGGTGAAAGCTTCGCTACGAGGCGAGCGCGGCCCGAGCGCTGGCGCTCAGGAGCAGACGCGCGTCTTCGATGCGTGAGACGACGGGGACGAAACGCGTGAGGCCGGCGACTTCGAAGAGCCGGCGGACGGTCGTGTTGCTGCAGACGATCGCGACGACGCCGCCGATGTCGCCGATCTTACGGACGGCGGCGATGAGCGAGCCGAAGCCGGACGAATCGACCGCTTCGGTCATCGAGAGATCGATGATGCATTCGCGCGAGCCCGATTCGACGAGTCTCGTCATCGAGCGCGCGAAACGTTTTGCCGATTGTGCGTCGAGGCGCTGGCCGACGAGGATCTGATCCG
The DNA here is from genome assembly GCA_025450855.1 of Vulcanimicrobiia bacterium. Classification (GTDB taxonomy): domain Bacteria; phylum Vulcanimicrobiota; class Vulcanimicrobiia; order Eremiobacterales; family Eremiobacteraceae; genus JANWLL01. The sequence goes on along the minus strand of JANWLL010000060.1, from coordinate 15,248 downwards.
TCGGTATCACACGACGGCGTCCACGTTTATGACCGGCAGCGTTATGTTCGAGTTGTTGCATGTCCATTGCCATTTTATGTGGGCGAGCTTAGCGCTCGCTGAAGTTGTAACGTTGGCGTGAACCTTTTGGTTCTCGTATTAGGATTACACCACGGAAAGCTTAATTGTTACGGTGAAGCCCGAACGTGTGAGCTAACCGTGCGACGTTTCATACAACGTGGCATCTGCATGACACGGAGATTATCGCGGAAAGGGGTTCGCGCTCTAGTTGAGCTTGGCGAAACTTTCTGCCGCAGTCGTCGGAGCCGCGGCCTTGCGATAGTTATCGATCGCGACGTGCAGCGCTTCCAGTACGCGCGTCGGATAATCTTTCTTGCGCTCCGGGTATCCTCCGAGATAGCCTTCGATGTCGGCCTCGGTGATCGAAGCGGCTTCGTCGACGGTCTTGCCCTTCGCCAACTCCGTCACGATCGCAGCCGTGGCGACGCCGAAGCCGCAACCGGTCGTGAAATACGAGATGTCTTTGATCTGACCGGGCGGATCGATCTTGAGATAAAACGTGTACATATCGCCGCATGAATCGGAGAAGTACTCGCCGGTAGCCGTCGGATCGGGCATCTGCGCAAAACCCGTGCGGTTCGCGACGAGCTCTTGGAACTTAGGAAAGTCCATACGATTCTCCGGATGCGTCGGTGCCTGAAGGGATGTGGAACTCGCAGACGGCGTCGCCGTTGGCGATCGAGCTGCGCTGCTCCGCCTTCGCCGGCAGCACTTCGCTCATGAGCGTGTGGACGACGGTGCACACCTGCGGGTGCGCTCCGGCAGTCTCTTTGAACGGGCAATTGTGCTCGCGGATGACGAATCCGCCTTCTTCCTGCGTGCAATCGGCGACGACGCCTTGTTCGCGCAGGATCTTCGTCACTTCATCGACGCGCTCGGGTAACGCTTTGCCCTCGAATCGCCCGGCGTACTTGCGCGCCGAGCGCTCGCCGATGCGTTTGAAGATCGCGGTGACGCGATCGTTCCCGTCCTCGAGCTGGAGCTCGTGAAGAACGGCATTGAGAAGGACGTCGTAGCGCTGCGGGAAGAGCCGCTCGCCGGCGTGCGTCACGGAGTAGACGGCACTTGGTTTCGTGCGGCCGCGCCGCGTCCGCCCTTCCGCGATGAGCCCCTCGCTTTCGAGGCGGCTCAGGTGCTGGCGGACGGCGTTGACGGTCAAACCGTGCTCGGCGGCGAGCTCGGTGGCGGTCGATCCGCCCCGGCGCTTGAGCGATTCTAGCACCCGGCCACGGGTGGTCTGGAAAAAAGCGTCCTCGCGCATATCTGTGTCTAAAGTATACCAGAGTGACAAAGATAATCAACAGTAATCTTGACTATCTCGGCCGAACAAACGTAAGATATAAGGAGACCGGCCGCCGGGCTGGGTGTCCCGGCTTTTGAGAGGAACGATGGCAGACCTGATCCTTGAGCTCAAAGACCTTCACGTCAGCGTCGGCGAGACGGAAATAATCCGCGGTATCGACCTGACGATCGAGCGCGGGACCGTCCACGCGCTCATGGGCCCGAACGGGTCCGGCAAGAGCTCGCTTTCTCTAGCGCTCATGGGCCATCCGAAGTATCGCATCACGCGCGGCGTCGCGCGCTTCGAAGGCCGCGACATCCTCGAGATGTCGCCCGACGCGCGATCGCTCGCCGGCATGTTCCTCTGCTTCCAGTATCCGTCGTCCGTTCCGGGAGTCAGCGTCGCGAACTTCATGCGCAACACGCTCATGGCGCGCCACAAAGGCGCGGCGCCGCTGACGCCGGCGAAATTCAAATCGCTGCTCGACGGCGCGACGAAGAGTCTCAAGATGGATCCGGCGGTTCTCGGCCGTTACGTCAACGACGGTTTCTCCGGCGGCGAGAAGAAGCGGCTTGAGATGATGCAGATGCTCGTGCTCAAGCCGACGCTCGCGATCCTCGACGAGACGGATTCCGGTCTCGACATCGACGCGCTCAAGGTCATCGCAGCGGGCATCGAGGCGTACCGTTCGCCCGAGCACGCGGTGCTGCTCATCACCCACTACCAGCGCATCCTCAACTACGTCAGGCCGGATGTCGTGCACGTTCTCGTCAAAGGTCAGATCGTCCAAGAGGGCGGTTTCGAGCTTGCCGAGCGGCTCGAAAGCGGCGGGTACGACCCGTTCACCAAAGATCTCGTGGGGGCCTAAAGACTTCATGGCCATCAAGCAGACGGAACTCGTCGACAAAGACTACCGGTACGGGTTCCACGACCAGACCGCGAGCTATGCGTTCAAGGCGCGCAAGGGCATCGATCACGACATCGTCGAGCAGATCTCGGTGATGAAGAACGAGCCGGCGTGGATGCGCGAGTTCCGCCACAAGTCGCTCGACATCTTTTTCGCGAAGCAGATGCCGCCGTGGGCGAATCTCGACTTGCTCGGCGAGATCCATTTCGACGATATCTTCTACTATATGCGGGCGTCCGACGTCGAAGGCAAGACGTGGGAAGAAGTTCCCGAGGATATCAAGCGGACGTTCGACCGCCTCGGCATCCCTGAAGCCGAGCGCAAGTTCTTGGGCGGCGTCACCGCGCAATACGACTCGGAAGTCGTCTACCATTCCATCCGCAAAGACCTCGAAGACCAGGGCGTTTTCTTCTCCGATATGGACACCGGGCTGCGCGAGCACGAGGACCTCGTCCGAGAGCACTTCGCGACGGTCATCCCGCCGGCCGACAACAAGTTTTCGGCGCTCAACTCGGCCGTGTGGTCGGGTGGCTCGTTCATCTGGGTGCCGCCGGGCGTCCACATTTCGGTGCCGCTCCAGGCGTACTTCCGCATCAACGCCGAGAGCATGGGCCAGTTCGAACGGACGCTCATCATCGCCGAACCCGGTTCGTTCGTCCACTACATCGAAGGGTGCACGGCGCCGACGTATTCGAGCAACTCGCTGCATTCGGCGGTCGTCGAGCTCATCGCCAAGGAAGGCGCGCACATCCGCTACACGACGATCCAGAACTGGTACAAGAACATCTTCAATCTCGTGACGAAGCGCGCGATCGCTCACAAGAACTCGCACGTCGAATGGGTCGACGGCAACATCGGCTCGAAGCTGACGATGAAGTACCCGTCCGTCTACCTCGTGGGTGAAGGCGCGAAGGGCGAAGTCCTGTCGATCGCCTACGCGGCGAACGGCCAGCATCAGGACGCCGGCTCGAAGATGGTGCACGCGGCGCCGAACACGACGTCGATCATCACGAGCAAGTCGGTGAGCAAGGGCGGCGGCCGCACGACGTACCGCGGTCTCGTCAAGGTGTACGAAGGCTGCCACGGAGTCAAGTCCAACGTGCGCTGCGACGCCCTGCTCATGGATGCGCAGTCGCGTTCGGACACCTATCCGACGATGGAGATCGACGCGAAAGACGTCCGCATCGAGCACGAAGCGACAGTCTCGAAGGTCGGCGAGGAGCAGCTCTTCTACGTCATGAGTCGCGGTCTCACCGAAGTCGAGGCGACGACGATGATCGTCAACGGCTTCTTCGAGCCGTTCGTCAAGGAACTGCCGATGGAGTACGCGGTCGAGCTCAACCGGCTCATCGCGCTCGAAATGGAAGGCTCGGTCGGCTAGAGCGTGGCGCAGTTCCTTTCCGACGTCATCAGCGACCAGGTCGGCATCCGCGAACTATCCGCCCGCCTAGGAGAACCGGCGTGGCTGACCGATGCGCGTGTCGCCGCGTACGAGCGCTACTCAAAGTTGCCCGCTCCTACGGATCGATCCGAGGGCTGGCGCCGGCTGACCTTTGAATACGGCGTAACGCCTCTGCAGGACCGTTCGCAGCCGAATACACCGGAACTCTGGCCGACGATAGAAGGCTCCTCTCCAGGCGTCGAGGCGGTTCGGCTGCACGACGCGATCAAGTCGCACCCCGACTTGGTGCGGATGGCGATCGCCAAGCCGCTCCCGGCCATCTCGCTGCACAAGGACCTAGCGCTCATCGAGGCGGGCTGGCAGGACGGCGTATTCGTACGCGTCGCCGACGGATGTGTGGTCACCGAGCCGCTCACGTTCACGTATTGCGAACCGCCGTTCACTCGAACGCTGATCGTCGTCGGCGCCGGCGCGTGCGCCACCATCGTCGAGCGTCACACCGAGACATGGTCTCTCGGGCTGTCGTTGACCGACGTCATGATCGGCGATGGCGCTCAAGTCAAATTCGTATACGTGCAGAACACGAGCAGCGCAGGGTTCTTCTCGGTGCAGCGAGCTCGACTCGGACGGGACAGCAAGCTGACCACGCTCAACTTCGCGATCGGCGGCAGCTTCTCGAAGACGGACGTCGAGGTCGACCTGAACGGCCAGGGCGCCGAGAGCGACATGCTCGGCCTCGTGTTCGGCGACAAAGATCAGCAATTCGATTTCCACACGCTGCAGGGACATCGTGCGCCGGACACGCGCAGCGACCTCCTCTTCAAGAGCGCGCTCGACGGCAGTTCACACTCGAAGTACACCGGCGTCATATCCATCGGTAAAGACGCGCCGCGAAGCGAAGCGTATCAAGCGAACCGCAATCTGCTCCTGTCTGACGACGCGCGCGCCGATACCGAGCCGAAGCTCGAGATCCTCATCGACGACGTCGCGCGGTGCACGCACGGCGCGACGATCGGCCCGGTCGACGACGAACAGCTTTTCTATCTGCGCAGCCGGGGGCTCGACACCGATACCGCTTCGCGTCTGATCGTCGAAGGATTCTTCCAGGAGGTCTTCCACAAAGTCGGTGACGAGCGAGTGACGGCAGACCTCGCCAAGATGGTCGCGCCGCACGTCGAGCGGCTTGGAGCGCATTGACCCTCGTGGCCCAACTTGTCGCGGTCGCCCGCGTTGAAGACGTGCCGGTCGGCACGGTGCAAGTCGTCGAAGCCGGCGGCCGTCGCATCGCGTTATGCAATTACGACGGCACGTTCTACGCTATTGACGACGAGTGCACGCACGACCGCGGCCCGCTCGATCAGGGCGAGCTCATCGGTCAAGAGATCGAATGTCCGCGCCATGGCGCGCGCTTCGACGTGACGACCGGAAGGCCGACGCGGTTGCCTGCGGTGCGGCCGGTACGTTCGTACAAGGTTTCGGTCGCGGACGGCTCGATCTCGGTGGAGGTTTGAGCGTGGCATTGGCACCTTCGTCGACACCGATGCTGACGCAGACCGACGTCGCGCGCATCCGTTCCGAGTTCCCGATCCTCAAGGAGCGCCCGCACGGCAAGCCGCTCGTCTTCCTCGATAGCGCCGCTTCGTCGCAAAAGCCCATCCAGGTCATCGACGCGATGGACGACTACTATCGCCGCTACCACGCGAACATCCATCGCGGCGTCTACCATATCAGCGAGCTCGCGACGGAAGCGTACGAAGAGGCGCGTCGGAAGATAGCGCGCTTCATCGGCGCCCCCGAGGCCGAAGAGTGCATCTACGTCCGCAACGCGACCGAGGGCATCAACCTCGTCGCGTACTCGTGGGGCCGGACGAACATCCGTCGCGGCGATGCGATCGTCGTCACGGAGATGGAGCATCACTCCAATCTCGTGCCGTGGCAGATCCTCGCGCAGCAAACGGGTGCATCGCTCCGCTTCGTCCGCGTCACCGACGACGGGATGCTCGACCTCCACGATCTCGACCGCCTGCTCGACGGCGCGAAGCTCTTCGCGTTCACCGCGGTGAGCAATACGCTCGGGACGGTCAACGACGTCGCATTTCTCTCGGCACGCGCGCGCGCGGCGGGGGCGGTGAGCGTCGTCGACGCGTGCCAAGCGGTGCCGCGCATGCCGGTCGACGTCGCCGCCTGGGGCAGCGATTTCGTCGCGTTCTCCGCGCATAAGATGCTCGGGCCGACGGGCGTCGGCATCATCTGGGGCCGGCGCGAGCTGCTCGAAGCGATGCCGCCATTCATGGCAGGCGGCGGCATGATCGGGGTCGTGCGCCTCGAGTCGTCGACGTACGCCGGCATTCCCGCGCGCTTCGAGGCTGGCACGCCCGCGATCGCGGAAGCCGTGGGCTTCGGCGTCGCCGTCGACTACCTGACGGCGATCGGCATGGATCGCATCCATCGCTACGAGCTCGAGCTGGCGGCATACGCGCTCGAGCGGCTGCGCAAGATGAAGAACGTCGTCGTCTACGGGCCGGGCATCGAGCACCGCACCGGGGTCATCTCGCTCACGGTCGGCGATATCCACGCGCACGACCTCGCGACGATCCTCGACAGCGAAGGCATCTGCGTGCGCGCCGGTCATCATTGCAACCAGCCGCTCATGGAGCGGCTCGACGTGCCGGCGACGGCGCGCGCCTCGTTCTATCTCTACAACACGCCGGCCGAAGTCGACGCGCTCGTCGCGGGGATCGAGAAGGCGAAGGCGATCTTCAAGATCGCATGAACGACTTCTCGGGCATGGATGCGCTCTACCGCGACTTCATCCTCGACCACTATCGCAATCCACGCAACGCAGGCACGCTCGAGCAACCCGACGCTTCGTTCGAAGATCTCAATCCGCTCTGCGGCGACAAGATCCGCATGGACTTGCGCATCCGCGACGGCGTCGTCGAAGACGTCAAGTTCAAGGGCAGAGGCTGCGCGATCTCGCAGGCGTCGGCATCGTTGCTCACCGAGAGCATCAAGGGGAAGCGGGTCGCCGAGATCGACGCGATCGGCAAAGAGGATGTGTTGGAGAACCTCGGGATATCGATCTCGGCCGCGCGTCTGAAATGTGCGCTGCTGGGGCTCAAGGTCCTCAAGCAGGCGCTCGCGCTCAAATACGCCGACGATTAGCGGCGGTTTCGTCTCCACCAGATAACGGCGATCAGGCCTGGTCCGGTGCCGATCACCCAGCCGGCGACGACGTCGAGCGGCGTGTGGAGCAGGCAATAGACGCGGCCCGCACCGAGCGCGACCGTCACCAGCCAGGTCGCCGCGCCTACCGGCGGGTCTACGAATACCGCGAGCGTCGCTGCATACGCGGCTGCGGCCGAGTGGTCCGACGGGAAGGCGTTGTCCGTTCCATGCGGTACCAGCGGGCGCACCCCGAGTACGACGAACGGTCTCGGTTCGTCGTGCGCGAGGCCCGACACGTAGACAAGACCCGCCGCCAGCGCGGCGCATACGACAAAGGGGATCACGGCGCCGCGCGGACGCGACCGCAACCATGCGACGCAGAAAAGCGCGAGACAAAGATATAGGCCGTACTGCGCCGCGCCGGCGGCGATCGCATCGAGCGATTGGTTCGGCCACAATGAATGCACGTATCGTTCGATCGCCATCGCGCCTGTCGTTGGTCCACTTCGGCTCCCTTGCCTCTGCGGGCGAGCCTCGCGCGACGTCGGCATACGTCCGCAAATGTGGCCTAACCCGGCAGGAAACGGGCGAACAGCGCGTCGCAACTAGCGCAGACGTGGCCGCGTGAGCCGCCGCGATGATGTTTTGTTGCACACGGCGTACCGAGCGTAAGGAAGCGAATGCCAGTCCATCCGATCCACCATCTGCAGATAGGCACCGACGCGTTCAACGTCGCGAAGAAGTTCTACGGCGCGCTTCTGCCCGCACTGGGCTTCGACTCGGTGTTCGAAAAGGACGACAGCTTCGGCTATCAGCGCGAAGGCTTCGAGATCATCATCGTCAAGGCCAAGAGCACGACCGACGATCTATGGGAGCCCGAGCGGCGCGTCGGATTCGACCACCTCGCGCTCAATGCGGATTCGCGCGCGAAGGTCGACGAGTGCGCGAAGCTGCTCGACGAGCTCGGTGCGGAGATCGACGACGAGCCCGCCGTCGTGGCGGAGTACGGCGAAGACTACTACGCCTTATGGGTGCGCGACCCGAGCGGCTTGCGCATCGAGGTGGTCTACCAAGGCGCGTAACCCGATGAAGAAGGTCAACACGAACGGCCTTGAAGAGCTGACGTGGTCGTCGCCTTCAGGCAAGTTCTCCGGCGCGGGTAAGCAGGTCTCCGAGGCCCTCGGGCGTGACAAGAGATCGACCGATCCCTTCAAGTGTCATCCGTTCGACGTCGAGATCCAGCGCATCGAGCCGGGCAAGCTTCCGTTTCCGTATCACTCCCATTCCCACCAATGGGAGTTTTACCACGTGATCTCGGGCAGCGGCTACGCACGCGATGACGGCGGCACCACGCCGATCGCGCAAGGCGATGCGTTCATCTTCAAACCGGGGGAGGCGCACGTCATCGGCAATGACGGCGACGTCGACTTGATCCTCTTCGTGGTGGCCGACAATCCGATCAACGAGACGTGCTACTATCCCGATAGCGGCAAGTGGGCCGTGGCCATTCCCGAGGACCGGATCCTTCGTGCGGGCTCGCCGCCGTCGCTCGACTACTACGACGGCGAAGAATGAACAGGCAAGGCCGCGGCGGTCGACCGTAAAGGTCGACCGCTCCATCCTACACGGAGGCGCGTTGGCGGGCGGCCATTCTGCTTTTGCGACGCGCGTCGTCGGTCAAAAAGCGCTTGCGCAGCCGGATCGACTTCGGCGTCACTTCCATGAGCTCGTCGTCTTCGATGAACTCGAGCGCCCGCTCGAGCGACATGATTTCCGGCGGCGGCAGATTCGGCGCATCGTCCGAGCCGGAAGCGCGCATGTTCGTCAGTTTCTTGGCTTTGCAGACATTGACGAGGACGTCGTCCTCGGTCTTCGCACGGCCGACGACCATGCCTTCGTAGACCTCGGTCTGCGGGAAGATGAAGAACGTGCCGCGCGGCAGCAGGTTGTCGAGCGCATAGGCCGTTGCAGCGCCGGTTTCCGCGCTCACGAGCGCGCCCACGTTGCGGTGCGGAATGTCCCCCGCGAGCGGTTGGTGGTCGTAGTACGTATGGTTGATGATCGCGGTGCCGCGCGTCAACGTCATGAGCTCGTTGCGCAAGCCGAAGATCGCGCGGGTCGGCATCGTGTATTCGAGACGCCGGCGCGATCCGTACTGAAGCATGTTGAGCATCGTCGCGCGCCGGCGGCCGAGCGCCTCGATCGCGGCGCCGGAATATTCGTCGGCGACGTCGACGACGACGTACTCGACCGGTTCCATCTTGACGCCGTCTCGTTCGACGACGACGACCTGCGGTTTGGAGACGGCGAGTTCGTAGCCTTCGCGGCGCATCGTCTCGATGAGGACGGTGAGGTGGAGCTCGCCGCGTCCGGAGACGGAGAACGTGTCGGGCGATGCCGTCGGTGTCACGCGCAGCGCGACGTTGCTCTGGAGCTCGCGTTCGAGCCGTTCCTTGATGTGCCGGCTCGTCAGGTACTTGCCTTCGCGCCCGGCCATCGGACTTGCGTTCACGACGAAATCGACGACGACGGTCGGCTCGTCGACGAGCACCGCATCGACCGCTTCGGGCGACGCGGCATCCGTCAGCGTCTCCGCGATGTTGACGCCTTCGACCCCCGAAAGCGCGATGATGTCGCCCGCCTTCGCCTCGGTCAGCTCGCGGCGCTGCAGACCGTAGAACTCGAAGATCTTCGTGACGCGATGATCGGTCCGTAGGTCGTGCCCGAGCCGGACGATCGCATCACCCGGATGCACCTTGCCCCGGAAAATCCGGCCGACGGCGATGCGCCCGACGTAATCGTTGTGATCGATGTTCGAGACGAGCATCTGGAACGGGCCCTCGTCGTCGCCCGGCGGCTCGGGGACGTGCTCGAGGATCGCGTCCATCAACGGTTTGAGATCCGTGCCGGGCACGGCGAGGTCGGCCGTCGCGGTCCCCTCGCGCCCGACCGCGTACAAGACGGGAAAATCGAGCTGATGATCCTGGCAGCCGATGTCGATGAAGAGCGCCAAAACCTCGTCGAGCACTTCCTTGGGCCGCGCGTCTTTGCGATCGATCTTGTTGATGACGCAGACGACGGGCAGATCTTGCTCGAGCGCCTTGCGCAAGACGAAGCGCGTTTGCGGCAGCGGTCCTTCGGCGGCGTCGACGAGCAGGAGCACGCCGTTGACCATCTGGAGCACACGCTCGACCTCGCCCCCGAAATCCGCGTGCCCGGGGGTGTCGACGATGTTGATCTTGTAGCCGGCCCAATCGATGCCGGTATTCTTCGCGAGAATCGTGATGCCGCGCTCGCGCTCGATCGGATTGACGTCCATGATGAGTTCGCCCGCCTGCGACGGGTCGCGGAAAATACCGGCTTGACGCAGCATCGCATCGACGAGCGTCGTCTTGCCGTGATCGACGTGTGCGACGATCGCGATGTTGCGGATGTCGGAGCGGATGCGCATATCGTCTACTGCTACGACGTGCGCGGGGAGAAGCCTGGTCCGGCGCGAACCGGGGCGCATGTCGAATAAGACGTATTCAGACGGCGATAACCCCGCGCGTCAAGAGCTGCGCCCCTATTCCGGCGACGTCGCGCCCGATGCGGATCCGACGTACGACCCGGAAAGCGACCCGACCGTCCGCAGCATCGGCATCATGGGTTCTGCCGGCGGAGAGCTCGATCCCGAAGTGCGCGAACGTTGTTATCAGCTCGGCGTCGCCGTTGCGAAGGCGGGCTGCGTGCTCATCACCGGCGCTTGTCCAGGTCTGCCGTACGACAGCGCGCGCGGCACGCGCGATGCCGGCGGCCTGTCGGTCGGCATCTCGCCGGCACTGTCGCGCAGCGAGCACGTGAAGAAATACGAATCCCCGGTCGACGCGTACGACGTCATCATCTATACGGGCAGCGGTCTCATGGGTCGCGAAGTGCACAACATCCATTCGTCCGACATCGTCATCATCGCCGGCGGTCGCTCGGGTACGCTCGGCGAGTTCTGCATCGCGTTCGACGAAGGCAAACTCATCGGCGTGCTCGCCGGCTCGGGCGGAATGGCCGACCAGCTCGACACGATCGTGCCGAAGCTCGGCAAGCAGACGGGGTCGCAGCTCGTGTTCGAAAAGGATCCCGAGCGCCTCATCACGCTCTGCATCGAGCAATATCGTGCGGGTCACTTCCGCAGGCCGTCGACGTTCGTCGCCGACGCGGGAGCGTAGCGCGATGGCACGACTGACGTTCTTCGGCGCCGCGGGCGTCGTCACCGGCAGCAAGCATCTGCTCGAGACCGACTCGGGCGCGCGCGTGCTTCTCGACTGCGGGATGTTCCAGGGCTTGCGCGAGCTCGAAGAGCGCAACTGGACGCCGCCTCCGGTCGATCCGAAACATCTCGACGCGGTCGTCCTCTCGCACGGCCATCTCGATCATTGCGGTTATCTGCCGGCGCTCGCGCAGCAAGGATTCAAAGGGCCGATCTATTGCACTGCGGCGACGGCGGAAGTCGCCGGGCTCGTCCTTCGCGATTCGGCGCACCTGCAAGAAGAAGAAGCGCTGCGTGCTGCCAAGCACCCGGATCGCGGCCTTCACACGAAGGCGCTCTACACGTCCGACGACGTCGCGAAGGTGGCCGCCGCCTTCCGTCCGGTCGAGTACGGCGAGGTGCGCCCCGATATCGCCGGCTGCCGCTTCCGGCTCGTCGACGCCGGCCATATCCTCGGTTCGGCGATCACCGAGTTCTGGTTCGACACGCGCAAGCTCGCGTTCACGGGCGATCTCGGACGATACGGGCGCCCGCTGCTACGCGATCCGTCGCCGATCGCCGAGAGCGACGTCGTCCTGTGCGAGTCGACGTACGGCGATCGCCTGCACCCGGCGAGCGATCCGCAAGCCGACCTGGGCGCGGTCATCGTCGCCGCGATGGCGCGCCACGGCGTGGTCGTCATCCCGTCATTCGCGGTCGGGAGGACGCAAGAGATACTCTACGCGATCGGCCAGTTGCAGCGGACGTCCGCGATCCCGGCGGTGAAGGTCTACGTCGATAGCCCGATGGGCATCGAAGCCGATGCGATCATGGAGCGTCATCCCGAGGCGATGCGCTTCGATCCCAAAGAACGCTTCGGTCCGAAGGATACGAGCCTCGGCGCCGAAGGCGTCACCAACACGCAGAGCGCGGCCGAGTCGATGAAGATCAACGACATCAAGAGCGGCGCTATCGTCATCTCATCGAGCGGCATGGCGAATGGTGGACGCGTGCTCCACCACCTGCGCAACCGGCTGCCACGTTCGAACGACACCGTGTGTTTCGTCGGCTTCCAAGGACCGGGCACGCTCGGACGCGTGCTGCTCGGCGGCGCGCGGCAAGTCCGCGTATTCGGCGTGCCGGTCGACGTGAACGCGCAGATCGCGCACATCGATGGATTCTCGGCGCACGCCGATCGATCGGAGCTGCTCCGATGGCTCGGCGAATTTCACAACAAGCCGGATGTCTATATCGTCCACGCCGATCCGCCCGCGGCCGCGTCGCTCGCCAAAGCGGTGAGCGCGCAATTCGGCCTCAACGCTCAGCCGGCGGTGCAGGGCAAGTCCGTCACCATCTGATCGATTTCGGGATAGCGCGGCAGAAAAATAGCGACGCGCCGAGCAATCCGTTGCTCGGCGCGTCATGAGGACCACCGTTACTGATGTTCAGGGGCCGGTCGGCCGTCCCTGAGCGACTCGCGGATCCGAATCGTCACCCACCCGCGATAGAATGCTTTCCGAAACCTCGCGCATGTGGTAGCGCCGCTCGTACTCGTGCACCGGATCGACCCGCAAGACGTCGGCGTCGGTCAACTCGTCGTTCTGCATCTTCGTCCTATCCATGATCGCCCTCGCTCTCTCGGCACCCTGGATTTCAGTCGCCGGACGACCCGGCTGCTTGACCGTAAGTTTATTCTATCCATTAGTAATGTGCGTGAAACTTTATTACCAATGTTGCCGGGTGGAATCATCTTTCCGCACAGCGGAAACACAGCATGGTCCTGCGGCGTTCGAGCTTTAGCTCGACCGCCGCAGTCTGCCTAGGCTAACAGTGAAACTCGAGGATCATCGTCTGATGGATCGAGTGGTCGGGATTGCTCGTGCCACCGACGGACCAGACGTTCTTCGTTCCTGGAACTTTCGCCATGCCGTTGATCCAGCTATCGTTGGAGCCGACGCTCGGCGTCGAGACGACCGCCCACGACGTGCCGTTCCAGTTCATCGAGAACGGGCTACCGAACGTCGTTCCGTTGGCCTCGCCGCCCGCCCATACATCGGTCTTAGTGACGGCGGCCGCCGCGAAGACGGCGGTGCTCTCCGTTCCCATGCTCGGGCTGGGGACTATCGACCACGCGGTGCCGTTGTAATTCTCGACGAGCGTCTGGAAGATCGAGCCGTTGTAGTAATCGCCCACCGCCCACACATCCCTTGCGCTCACCGCCGCGATCGCGTTCAGGAGGTTGTTGCTCGAGTTGACGTCGGGCGTCGCCACGACTTTCCACTTCGTGCCGTTGTAATGCTCGGCGAGCGTCTGAGGCGTCGTTCCGACGCTGTACACGCCGACGGCCCAAGCATTCGTGGCCGTGATCGGCGCGACCGCGGTCAGTACGTTCGTACCGGAGCCCTTGTCCGGACCTGGGCCGAGAAGCCACGATCCGCCGGCCTGATTCCATGAGCCGACCTGTGTCTTTCGAACGGATGACGTCGCGGCGTAGGCGCCGACGATCAAGACGTCGCTCGAGGAAGTGGCGCCGACGCCGTATAGGAAGTTGTTCACGAAGCCATTGTTGGGGACGCCGACGATCGACCATACAGACCCGTTCCAGTGCTCGCTGAGGTTCTGATACACGCCGTGCACCGGATCGAACGCGGCGCCGACGGCCCAGACATCGTTCGTGGCGATCGCCGTCATACTATAGATGAAGCTGTACCCCGGGTTGGGTCCCACGACCACGGTCCACGCTGTTCCATTCCAGTGCTCGAAGAGCGGCTGGTCGATGCCCCCCATGACGTAGTAGCCGCCAGCCCACGCGTCCGTCGGCGAGATCGCGGTCACGGCGTACAAATCGTTCCCATCGGCCACCCCGTTGGGGCTCGGAATGACGTGCCACGAGCACGCGGACGGCGTGAACATGGGATAGGCATTCGCGACGACCGGCGCTGCGGCGATCGCACAAACGCTGACGGCCAAAAGGCACAGGCGCTTTAACATGAGTTCAATCCCTTCGACGGACACGCATAGACGAGCCGCGCACATAGGTTGCGCCGACAGGTCTGATGGGTTCTCGTCGGGTGCGACAAGCCATTGAGTCGAACGGCCCAACTATATGTCTGAGCGTTGTAGCGGTCGAGGTTTATCTCGACCGCCGCGGCCTGGCCCGTTGAAACTCGATCTATTTCGCTTTGAGGTGCTGGGCGACGATGCGGTCGGCAGCAGCCCGCGGATCGATCTCTCGGCGCAACACAGCGGCGAGAACGGGCTCCATTGCGCCGTCGCTCGACAATTGACCGGCGACGTACGCGCCGATGCGGCGCTGTACCGCCTCGACGACTTCATCGCGCAGGCGATCGTGCGAGCGCCCCATCCGCTCGTCGGCTTCGAGCACTTGATGGTGTTGCTGACATGCGATCCAGAGCTTGTCGATGCCGACGCCTTCCGTCGCGATCGTCTCGAGGACGGGGGGCTTCCATCGGCGCCGCCGCTCCTCGGCTCCGCCGAGCGTCAGCATGATCTTAAGATCCGCGACCGTCTGGTGCGCGCCTGGTCTGTCCGCCATGTTGACGACGAAGCAGTCGGCGATCTCGAGCAGGCCCGCCTTGATCGTCTGGACGCCGTCGCCGAGGCCGGGAACGGTCACGACGACGACCGTGTCGGCGACCTTCATGATCTCGAGCTCGATCTGACCGACGCCGACCGTCTCGACGAGGACGATGTCGCGCCCGAACGCGTCGAGCGCGCGGACGACGTCGCGCGTCGCGGGAGCGAGACCGCCGGCGCTGCGGCGTGAGGCCATGCTTCGGATGAAGACGCCTGGGTCGCCGGCGTGGCGCTGCATCCTGACACGGTCGCCGAGCACCGCACCGCCCGTGAACGGGCTCGAAGGATCGACGGCGACGATGCCGACCGTCCGCCCTTCTTTACGTATGAGCGCGGCGAGGACGTCGACGAGGGTGCTTTTCCCGGCGCCCGGCGGCCCGGTGACGCCGATGACCTGCGCGTGGCCGGTCCGCGGATAGAGCATCGCGACGAGCGCGCCGGCAGCGGGGTCGTCGTTCTCGATGAGCGAAATGGAGCGTGCGAGCGCGCGCCAGTCTCCGTTGAGAACGCGCTGCGCGAGGTCAATTCCTCTCCGTTCGCTTTCTGTCGAAGCGGCGGTCGTCGTCACGCGTCGGTGATTCCCGGAGGTGTCTTCTAGCGCCTGCGCTCG
>JANWLL010000059.1 GCA_025450855.1 Vulcanimicrobiia bacterium | reverse complement strand
TTCGTGCCGGGCGGCGATTCCATGGTGCTCGATGCGACGGTGTATCGCTGGGCGGACATACAGTGACGCCGATACGGCTTTGAGACGAACGGCCCGTTTGCCGGGCACGCAAATGGGATAGCATAGATTCGCAATCACCTCAAAGGAGACATCGATGCCGCGCCTTTATCTGTTAGCCGCACTCGCGGCTGTCTTGCTATCCGCTTGCTCCGGTCACGGCGTCATGCAGCCGCCGGCCGGATCGCCAAACAAAGCGCCCTTCGGCGTGACCGCGCATCGCAACGGCGCGTCGCCCAACGGCTTCGTCGCCGTCAAGGTGCCTTCGCGCAACAGCGGCCCGCTCGGGATCGTCACCGGACCCGACGGCAACGTCTGGTTCACCGAACAGCTGAAGAACCGGATCGGCATGCTCGACACGAACAACCACATCACCGAGTTCGCCGTGCCGACCCCGAAAAGTCACCCGAACCATATAATCGTCGGCCCCGACGGCAATCTCTGGTTCACCGAAGCAGTGGGCGACAAGATCGCGAAGATCACGACCTCGGGAGTGATCACGGAATTTCCACTGCCGAAGGCGGGTTCTGAGCCTGGCGGCCTCGCGGTCGGACCGGACGGCGACGTCTGGTTCACCGAAGCGTTTCACAACAAGGTCGCCAAGATCGACCCGACGACCGGCACGATCACCGAGATGAAGCTGCCCGAGACCCGCTCGCAACCCGCCTTCATCACGCAGGCGGCCGACGGTTCGATGTGGTTCACCGAGTTCGCCGGCAACAGGATCGGCGAAGTGAAGACCGACGGCACGATCGCCGAGTTCGCCGTGCCGACCCCGAACGCCGGCGTCGCCGGCATCACGACGGGCGCCGACGGCAAGCTCTGGTTCGCCGAATCGACCGCCAGCAAGATCGGCAGCATCACCACATCCGGCGTCATCGCAGAATTCCCGACGCCGACGGCGAACGCAAAGCCGGAATTTATCACCGCCGGTCCGCCTGGTCACAACGACGTCTGGTTCACCGAGCTCGCGGCCAATAACATCGCGAAAGCGACCGTCGCCGACGGCACGATCACCGAGTTCCCGGTGCCGACCCCGAACAGCCAACCGCACGACATATCGTTCGGTGCTGCCGGCTTCATGTGGTTCACGGAGTTCGCCGGGAACCAGATCGGCTTCGACACGACGCCGTAGCTGTCAAGCGCCTCGGCGGATCCAAAAGCTGCCGCCCGTGTGGTTCGACTTGGGGTCGAACGACGCGAAGGCGGCAGCGATCTTTTGCGGGTGGCGCGCGTGCATGAAGCTGCTGCCCCACAGGACCGCAAACGCGTCGTTGAACGCGAGGAACGCCTGCAGCAAGTATTGCTCCGTCCAGAAGAAGCGCTGGCGCAGAACCCAGTCCTTCGGGTACTGCGCCGGCATGAAGATGTCGTGGAAATGGACGAGCACGCCGTCGCGCAGCCTCGGCACCACCTCGAGGATCTCGTAGCATACGTCGCCGCCGATCCGGACGACGTGCGTCGAATCGATAAAAAGAATGTCGCCGGGTCCTAGCTGCTCGAATGTGTCGAACGGGATGTCTTCGGCACGTGACACGTTGATCGAGACGCGCTCACCGGCGACGGAAGCGAGCACCCCCGCGGGCGCGGGGTCGTACGAGTCGAGGCGCCCAGGAAACCCGTCGCGCGCGTTGAGCTCGAGCGCCTCCTTGGCGAGGAGCGTCGAAAAACCCGAGCCTATCTCGATGATCCGCTTCGGCTTTTCGGTGCGGATCATACAGTGCAAGATCTCCGCATCGACCGGGCCGAAGAACGGGTTCTCCATGTAGAAGCGCGGGGGGCCATCGCTTCTCGGCCGGCGCGGCATCGCGCCGTACTCGTGTTTGAGCCTGGCGGCGAAGGACTCGAGGAGTTTGAGCTGTTCTGCCTCCCGCATATCGATGCCGACGAGCTCGGACGGTTCGCTCCAGATGCGAGGGCCTAGGTCGCGCGTGTCTGGAACAGGCTGCGTGTGGTGTACGGGCGTGATGTGGATGCCGAGCCGTTCGAATACCGGAAAGGCCTTCAGATAGAGCGACTTCAAAACCGATCGCATACCCGCACCCGTGCTCTCGCGACGGCGTGCGTACCTGCCGCCGGGTGGGCGCTCGCAGCCATGCTCGCGACGGTCGTCACGTGGCCGATCGTGTTCCATGCCGGACTCCCGGCGTTTTTTCACGACTGGACGTGGCCTCTCTTCAGCGACCGGCTGCTTTCGACGTGGCAGTCACAAGTGTCGGCGTGGACCGATGCCGGCCTGGGTCGCCCGAATAGCGTGCCGTCGACAAATCCACTCTCATGGCTGAAGGTCGGCCTCGGCGTCTTCCCGGCTGACGAGGCGGCGAAGATCTACCTCTGGACTTCCGTCTTCGGCGCATGCGCGGGCGCGTACAGGCTCGCGCGGCGCACCCTCGGCCTGTCGGCGCCGTGGTCGGCATTCTCGGCGACGTCATTCGCCGTTGGCCCGTGGCTCTTCGCGAAGATCGCTTCGGGTCAATCATCCGAATGGGCGGCGATCGGTGCGTTCGTCTGGGGCCTGTCGATCATGTGCGACGCGTACGCGGCGCGCAGCGTCGGGCGCGCCGCATGTGCGGCGCTGCTCTTCGCGCTTTCGACGAATCAACTCCAATACGCGGTCTTCGCCGAGCTTGCGGCGATCGTCGGGCTTTGCGCGTTCCGCGACGCGCGCCCGGCAAAGATCTGGCTGATCGTCGCGGTCGGTTCGTGCGTCTTCGCGCTGCCGGCGCTGTGGTTTCTCGCGGCGCGAGGTCCGCTTGCGGGCGCCGAGGTCTCGCCTCCATACGGATCGTGGGAATTTTCGCAGAGCTCCTCGGTCGGCGATTCGTTCGCGCTCCTCGGCTACGCGGCCGGCTATCCAGAGACGTTCCTGCGGATGCTCGGACCGTTCGCGGTGCCCGCCGTAAAATGGGGCATGTGGGGGCTCGGATTCGTGGCGCTCGCCGGCGTCGTCGCGGCTCGTTCGCGCGCCGTCTTCGTACTCGCAGGACTCGGTGTCATCGGCTTCCTCATCATCTCCGGGGTTCGCGGACCCGCACAGGCGATCTGGCATTGGTTGTTCGCGCACGTGGGAGCAGCGGCGTTCATGCGGGAGTTCTTCCACTCGGCGACGTTGCTCGCGCTGGCGTACGCGGCATGTGCTGCCGTCGCGCTTGAAGCGTTGTCGCGCCGTTCGCGGATAGCTTCAGCGGCGGTCGCCGTCGCCGTACTCGCAACGTCCGGTATCGCGACCTGGTTCGGAGGGTTGGCAAAGGTATTGCCGTTCGTCCAAGCGCCGGCGTATGCCGCCGATCTCGAACACTTCGCGCCGCTTGCCGGGCCGATACTCTTCTTGCCTCCGGAACGTCCGCTGTTCGTCGACGGCGACAAGATCGGCGGGAACGACGCCTTCGATTGGATCGGGCACGACCAGACGTCGCTGTTCGATTACTATCCGCCCGGCCCGCTCGCGTATGCGATAGCTGCGCTGAATGCCGGACACGACGTCCACGGCATGCTGAATCGGCTCGCATGCGACCTCGTCGTGTGGCGGCCCGACGTGCGCAGCCCGCTGTGGAAGGCCGATCCGACGGTGCTGCGGGGCGTGCTCGGTGACGGACGGTCATTCCACGGCGCCTACGCATATCTGATCGCAATCGATGGGCCGTCGTACGTGAGCGGTGCGGACAAAGCGGCTCCTTTGCCTCCGTCGCTTCGTCAGATGAGCGATGATGCCGGAATCGTCTATCTCGATATGCCGGGGATCGATTCGGCGTCAGCGCTCGACGCCGGCATCTGGTCTCCGGATCCGGCGTCAGGCTGGGTCGGCTATCGCGACCTTTACGCTCGATTCGAGCGAGGGTTGGCGACGCCGACGCTCGGCGTCGCGACGACCAAGCGCGGCGCGACGATCGATCTGCCGGCCGGCGGCGGCGACATCCTCCTTTGGGCGCCGAGCGGCGCGCTCGTCGACGGCAAGCGGGTCGTCGCTCCCGACTACGTGCGCGTTCCGCGTGCTCGCGGTTCGATGACGGTGTCCGCGATCGGACCGACGGCCATCGGTGAGCTCGGGGAAACGCCGGTGGACGAACCGGTTTCGAACAGTCTCGTCGTCGCGACGCGCGATGAGCCGTGGCGATACAGCGGCACGGCCGACTTGCGCGGCCGCGGCGTCGTCGTGCTTCGACAGTCGTACGATCCCGGCTGGATCCTGCGGGTCGACGGCGCGACCGTCGTTCGTCACGTGCGCTCCGACGGGTTCGGAAACGCGTGGATCGTCGACGGTGAGGGCACGCATCCGATGACGATCGAGTACGAGCCGCAGCAGACGACCTTCATCCTCTTGTCGATCTCGCTCGCTGCAGCGCTCGCGCTCGCGACGATCGCCTTCGCGTATCGGCGGCCTCAGTAACCGAACGGGAAATAAAACGGCGCTTCTCCGAACGCGAACACGTGATGCCCCCGCGGCACGTCGATCGACGCGCGAATCCGCGACGAGTCGAGCGACGCGACGACGCGCACATCGCGCGGTGCGAACCACGCGCCGGTCGCGACGACCTGCGCGATCTCGCGCGCCGCGTCCATCTCGTCGGCGAACGCGTCGCCGAAGATGACGACTCGGCCTCGCCCGATAGGCAGCTGAGACACCGACGAGTCGTCAACCGAGTCGATGTAGGCGAGCGGAGCGCCGCCGATCGCGCCGAGCCTACGGGCGTCGACGTCGAACGTCGTGGCGTCGTAGGTCAGACCCGTCGCTCGATCCAGCGGCGCTTCGATGGTCCCGTGGTGAAGCGGCGGCGAGTCGACGCGGTCGTGGGCGTCGAGCGGTCCGGAACTCGAATAGAGCTGGGGCCACGCCGTCGGATCGGCCGCCGAGACAGGCGTACTGGTTCCATCGACGCCACGCGTCGAATAGAAGAGATCGAAGGGCGCGCCTGCCCAGATAACCGTGCCGCCGCGCATCAAGAACGATCGCATCGCGTCGCGGCCCTTCGTGCGGACGGTCCCCGGCAAAATTCCGCCCGGAACGATGACGCAGACGCCTTGAGCAGCTCCACTCAAGACTTGGCGTAGGCCGTCCGCATCGACGCGCCCGATCCTCGCATCGATTCCCCGATACGCAAGCGCGGCTTTGAGGTGGATGGGTAGCCCGTTCGCAAAGCGGTCCGACATGCCGCGGCCTCGAGCGTATCTCGAGTCGTCGTATTCGAAGACGCGTTCGAGCGAGACCGACGGCACGGCGTCGACGGTCAGGACGGAACCTGCGGGCAAATGCGCCGCGCTTACCGCGGTCGCCGATCGTGCGTCGATCACCGTGACGGCCGGCGCTGATGTTGACGGCAAGACGCCGGCGATGACGGCGGCGATGCACGCGACGAGAAGCCACGCGGATTCACGCATTTGCTTTCCTCCACTCTGCAAGGGCGCACCACACGACGAGCAAAAAGACGAACGTGCCGGCGATGCCCACGATCATTCCGTTGTCGACCTGCGCTAGGGGAGTCAGGGTTCCCGATTCGTACGCATAGGCATAGCCCGCGCGCACGAACGCGAGCGGATCGCAAAGGTGGAAGAACCAGCACGCCGGCACGGCGAGCGCCGCGGGTGCGCGAACCGTGAGCATGAACGCGAGCGCGCAGCCGCTCGCGAGCCAGAGCAACGCGTTCCATCGAGGCTTGCCGCAGGCGCCGAGGATCGCGCAGAAAGGCGCTAGCCAAACGACGTACCCCGGCTGGACGTACGGCGCTGTGACGAGGATGACGGCAAGCACGGCGGTCGCGGCGATGACAAAGCGCTCGATCGTCAACGGCGTCACGCGAAGGAGCGCGACGGCGGTGACGACGACCGCGACAAACTGGACGACGCTTGCAACCGTCGCGACAGTCGGCCCGTGGATCGCCATCCATGCAGCAGCCTGCGCGAATACGTACGCGTGAAGCGACGTCCAAGCATTGAATCCGCCGAATCCGGCTGCAGCCGATCGGCCCGCGACGAGGTCGCGAAGAGCCGGCAGCTCACCCGACGCGGCGATCGGGCCGAGCGCGACCGCGGCGACGATTGCGCCGGCGCCGATGGCGCTCGCGAGTCGCCAGACTCCCGATCCCGCGCGCCACAGCGCAGCCGCCGCCAGCGGGATGAACGTGACGGGAACGATCTTCGCGAGAGCGCCTATCGCGATCCACGCGCCCGATGCCGAGCCCTCGCCGTCGAGCGCCGCCATGCCCGCCGCGATGATCGAAAGCGGCACGATGCAGTCCCAGCTCGCCTGCACTGAGCTATCGAAGATGATGAGAGGATTGAGCCAGACGAAAATCACGGCGATGCGGCGCGCCGTTTCACGCGCTCCGGCCAGACGGCACGCGCGATCGACGGCGAGCGCGAGGGCCGCATCACCGAGCATCGCGGGCAGTTTGATCAGCAGCGACGCAAAGGGCGTCGCCAGGTCGGCCGTGACCAGACCCGGCACGGCGAACGGTGAGAGCGGCGCCGCGTGCACGACGATCGGCAGGCCGAGGATCGCGAGCAATTTGCCTGCCGCGAGCATGATAAATCCGACGAGCGGCGGATACGAAAACTCGGGATCCCCGTAGAGCGTGTGCCCTTGCGCGCCCTGCGTGGCGATGTAACCGAAAAGCGCGACGTCCTGCGAGTTCGTCGTGAACAGCGCGGCTCCGATACGGACGAGGACGCCGGCGAGGACGAGTGCGGTGAAGATGCGATGCTGGCGCACGGTCACCGAAGACGCCGTGGGAAAAGATTGATCGAGAAGGCCGCGAACGACACCCACCCGATATGAAACGCTGCTCGATCGTCATCGTCAACACAAATGAGGGTGTCGTGTTGTTCGACTGCCTGGAACGCATCCGTCGCGCGGGATCGCCGTTCGAGACGATCGTCGTCGACAACGCTTCGACGGACGGCAGCCGCGAAAGGACGCAGCGCGACCATTCGTGGGTGCGCGTGATCGCCGCAGCCTCGAACCTCGGCTATGCGGGTGCGAACAATCTCGGCGCGCGGTCGGCGACGGGCGACGTCCTGTTGTTCCTCAACCCCGACGCATTCGTGGAACCTGGATGGGAGCGGCTCATCGATCGATTCGAAGACGAGACCGTCGGTGCGACAGGTCCTCGCATCTATCGGGGACGCGACGGCGAGACGCTCGACTCCGCGGGCGGCGACATCGAATACCCGCTCGGCGACGCCCCTGGCCGCGGTTACCTCCAACGCTTCGGTCCTCCATATGAGGGCGCCGCGGATGTCGCGTACTTGTCGGGCGCAGCGCTCGCGGTCCGCGCGGATGACTTCCGCGCTCTTGGCGGTTTTGACGAAGACTTCTTCTGCTATTACGAAGAGACGGATCTCTGCTGGCGGCTGCGGATGGCCGGAAAACGCTGCGTCTACGAACCCGGCGCGGTCGTGCGCCACCTCGGCTCGTTCACGTTCGGCTCATCGCCGAGAAAGGTGCGATATCAAACGCGCAACCGCATCGTGTCGAGCCTGCAGAATCTCCCGGGCGTACGCCTGCCGTACTTCATCGCTGCAGAAGCGATCGTCGGTGCATGCGTCATCGTGGGCAGCGCGTTCTTCGCTAAGTACCGCAGATTCGGCGGCGCTTACGCACTCGGTTGGGGCGATGCGCTGCGGGCGCTGCCGCGCATCTCGAAAATGCGGGTTCTGCGGCGGGGCTGCCGCGTCGTCGACGATCGCGTCGTGCTCGCCGCGCACAAGCGCGTCGGCGTCGCGGCGGTGATGCGGCGTTACATCCGGCTCGCCCGTCAGGGCGGTGACGCGCTGTTCGCCGAGGGCACGACGACAGCGGCGCCGCTTGAATAAGCGGGGACCGGAACGCGCGCGACCGCGACCGCGCGGTCCATCTCGGCCTCGAAAAGCCCGGCGAGGTGACGCCAGCCGAAGCGTTCGTTTACGAGCCGCTGCGCTGCGTGACCGATCCGTTCGCGCTCTTCCGGCGAGTCCATGAGGCGCATGACGTGATCGGCGATCTGCGCGGGGCGAAGGTCGTCGACGATGATCGCTTCGCCGTCGGTGACGACCTCGCGCACGCCGGGAAGCCCGGTCGCGATGACCGGCTTGCCCATCGCCATGTATTCGAACAGCTTCACGGGTGAAGACGGGCGCGTCGTTTGGGTGTCCGGGAAGAGCAAAAGCGCGAGATCGCAGCCGGCGATGAGTCCGGGCATGAGCCAGTACGGCTGGTAGCCGTGAAAACGGCAATGCGCTCCGAGGCCGCGGACTTCAAGCCGTCGCTGGAAATTGACGGCGGCGCCGCCGTCGCCGACGAAGTGGAATTCGACCCGCGAGCAGGCTCGAGAGACGACCTCATCGACGAGAGCAGTCATCTCGCGGACTCCCGACCACTGCTCGAGCCGGCCGGCGAACAACACCCTGAACGGTCGACCGTCGGAGCCGGCCGCACGGCGGTCCGGCGTGGGCCGGAAGCGGTCGAGCTCGGCGCCGTTCGAGACGATGCTCATCGGCGCGCGTGCGCCCATCGATCGGACGTAGCGCGCGAGAGAATCGGTGATGACGACGATGCGATCCGCGGCGCGAGCGACCGCGGCCTCGATGGCTTTGAGCGTCGCAGTCGCTGCGGCGTTGCGAAGCCCGGACGTCTCCGCCGCGAGGGCCGTCCACGCGTCAGGGTAGTCGAGGAGAATCGGTTTGCCGTTGAGCTTCGCCGCGGCGACGCCGACCACACCGGTGATGAACGATGGGTGACCGACGACGCAAAGATCCGGATCGGCTTGACGTACGAGCTGCGCGGCACGCGCGATGAGAAGCGGGATGCTTGCCGCGTACGCGAGCGGCAGCGTCGCCGTGCGTTCGAACATGCGCCGCAGCCAGCCCGGCAGCGTCAGATACGTCGCGGCGATGCCGCCATGCGTCCGCACTTTTTCGCCGCCGGCGAACGATCGTCCGTACGGCAGAAGCCTAGATTCGCAGCGCTTCGTCAGCACGCGGAGCGGCGGCGTGATGACGGCACTGACCGACCAGTCTTGAAGGTTCGAGACGAGATGGAACAGCCGGCGATCGGAACTCATGTAAGGAGGGAAGTATTCCGCGAAGACGATCGCCCGGCGCTTGCCCTCGTCCACCCGAGGACCGCGTGCGACGAAACGCACCGAATGTTCCTCCGCTAGTCGATGACATGAACGTATGATGACAGGGTTCTTCGCGGACGTTATCCATTGGCAGATGACGTGCGTCCGATGGTATCCTCTTGCCCGGTGATGGGCGTACGAAAACGTATCACATCCAGGTTCACGCTATGATGACGCCCTAACGTGACGCGTGCGTGAACGGCGCCCCACCGCGAACGAGGACAACGACGAGAGCGGCGAGCGAGATCCACGACAAGGCGAGCATCGCGAAATAGGCGCCCGCCGGCGCGAATTTGATCGATAGTCTCGACGCGTGGGTCGATGCGTCCAACCGCCAGCCCGGCGCGTACCCGTCCGCGAATTGGGGCGGCCCAATGTCGCGGCCGTCGACGGTCGCACGCCAGCCGGGCGACCACCCGGCACGAAGCACGACGAACGACCTTCCGTGCGCGGGTACGATCGCTTCGAACGATCCGTCCAGGCGATCGGACGAAGCGATCTGTAGCGGACGTTCTTGCGGCACACCATGCCGTTTTCCAAGCGAAGGTCGCCCCAGCTGCGGTTCCGGCAGCGACGCGGAAACGGCGACGACCCCGTTGCCGTTGCCCTCGAGGGAATTGTGGCCCGCCTTCGTCGCGAGCGGTCGCCACCGCGGTGACGGCGCAGCCGACGAGCCGTTCAAGACCGCACCGCCTGGCGCATAGACCCACGTGAAGCCGTCCGCCGGCTGCGACCACCGGTAGACCAACGTCGAGCGCGTGTAGAGCACCGGCCACCGCGGCTCTGCGAAATGCGGATCGAGAAGCGCCCACCGTTCGCCGCCGATCCAAGCCGTCCGCGGATCGTCGGTGCTCGACGCTGCGTCTTCTCGCGGCACGACCGACCACCCCGGATCGCATCGCGCGTACGCCGTCAGATCGCGCATGAGCGCGCTGCGAAGGTCGGGCTCGCACGCCGGCTCGCCGGCTGAAATCGCGATGACGGCCGCGCCGAGTGGAGCAGAGGGTGCGATAGCGGCTGCGACCGCGCCTTCGTGGACGCTCGCCGATGTCGCGATCCGCTGGCTGACGAGTCCTCGCCGGACGATCGCATCCGCGACGTCGAGCCGTTCGAGTATCGCGTTCGAAACGGGCCGTTCGCGATCCGCGAGCGCGTCGACGTACGCGAGCACGCCGGTCGGATGGAACGCGCTCGCGTCCGGATGCGGCCCAAGCGAGAGTTGATACGGATCGGCGCCGCCGGTCGAATTCGGCGGGCCGAGCGGCGGCGTCGCGGGCAACCACAAAATGCGGTCGTCGCCCGCGATCGGCGGCGCTTGCGGAAGGCCGGCGACGAATGGCACGAGCGATGCGGCCCCGCCTGTCAACGTCGGATAGAGCAGCAAGCATGCGATGCCGCACTCGACGACGATCGCGAAAGTCCAAAGGATGGAGCGGTGACCGAATGGTCGTTCTGCGGCGGCCCCCGCCGCGGCCGCGCATCCGACGACGAGCGGCGCGAGGAACAGAAGGTCGTAGAATTCACGGAAGATCTGCGCCACCGGAACGCGGTCGAAGAGCCACGCCATGATAGGCGCGATCGGGCCGGCGGTTCCGGTCGAGAACAATCCGAGGGCGAGGGCGAACAAAGCGAGCCGCTGTGGCGTTCCGCCGATCGCGAGAGCGGCGACGAAAGCGAAGGCCGACAAAAGTGCGAAAGCGATGATCGAGCTCGGATTTGTTGCCGAAGCGAAGTAGTTCGCGAAGTACGCAGTGCCGTCGATCGCGTGCTGCCACGGCACGCTCTTGTCGGCAAGCCAGATCGCGAGCTGCGCTTCCGGCGCGAGGACGCCGGCGCGATAAGCGACGATCGTCGAGTAGGCTGCCGGCAGCCACGTGACCGCGGCGACCGCCCACACGCCGAGCCACACGCGCGCACGGACGCGGCCCCAGCCGATGACCGGCAGCAGCACGAGAAGGATAAGTCCGACCTGCACCTGCGCGAAAGCGGAAGCCGCTAGAAGCGCGCACGCCGCTGCCGCCCGGATGCCGCCGCCTTTTGCGACCGCGTCGAGCGCGACGAGCGCCGCGGGCACGAGCGAGGCGCAAGCGATGAAGCCGAGCTGTCCGCTCGCGAGCTTTGTCGCGAGAAAAGGCGATCCGGCGTAGAGCGCGCCGGCGATGAATCGCGCCCATCCCCTCGAGACGCCAAACAGCCTTTCGGCCGCGACGTCGGCGGCGATCGCGGCGCCGGTGAACGCGGCGAGGATGAAGAGGCGCAGTCCGAGCGCCGGCGAGATCCAGACGAGCGCGCCGAGCAGCAGCCACGGCAGCGAGACCTGCGGCAGCGCATGAGCGACGCCGAGATCGGTATCCCACCATGGGGCGACGAGCGACGGCAGATACGTGCTTCGTTGCTGATCGACGCACGGATACGCCCAGTCGTGCAATCCCATCGGACACGCGCCGACGTGCGTCCAGAACGGCAGCATCCAAAGGACGCCGAGGATCGCGTACGTGGCCGCGCGTACGGCGAGACCGGACAGGTGAGAACGCGGAGCGCTTGAAATCACGCCGCTCATGGATCGCATCGCGAGCCGCATTTCATGCCCATCTCAGCACGCGCCTTCACTGTGACGCGATGAAAGCGTCGGTCGTCATCGCCGCGCATGACGAAGCAGCGTCGATCGGCGCGCTTCTCGAGGCGCTGCTCGGTCACGATAGCGGGCGGCATCCCATCGAAGAGATCGTCGTCTACGACGACGGATCGACGGACGCCACCGCATCCATCGTGGTAGCCCGAGCCAAGAGCGACGGACGCATCCGGCTCTTGCGAGGATCTCAGCGTCGAGGACGAGCCGCGGCATGGCGCGCGCTCAGCGCGGCAGCGACCGGCGACGCGATCGTCAAGTTCGACGCCGACGTCCTTCCGCGATTGGGGGCCGTCGCTGCGCTGTGCGACGCGCTCTGCAGTGGTGCGACGATGTCGTTCGGCGTCTGCGAGCCGGTTTGTCGGCGGAAGACGTTCGTCTCGCGCGGCGCCGCGCACGCAGCGCGCTTGGTTCAAGAGCTTCAGCGCGGCGACCGGGCTGCGGAGTTCGCCGTGGGCCGGATCATCGCGTTGCGCGCCGATGCCGCGCGCGCTCTCGCTCCGCCGGACGAAGTGACGAACGACGATCACTGGCTTTCGCTGAAGGTACGCGAGCGGGGTGGTCGCGTCGCGCTCGCACCATCCGCATCGTGCGGGTTCGTCGTGCCGGACACGTTTGACGACTATCGGCGCCAGTCGAACCGGGTGCGCGAGGGCGAAAGGCAGCTCGAACGCGTCGCCGGGTTGGAGCCGGTGCGCATAGGCGACCTGCTGATCGCGATCGCGCGCTGCGCCGCTGCGGACCCGATTGGATGGTTCTGCTGGGCCGCGATCTACGCCGCATCGCTCTTGACGACGTTCGACGAGAGACCGGAACGCGAAGTCCCGATCAGGTCGACGAAGGCCCTGCCGGATGAGAGCGCCGCTCGCCGGTAAGCACGCCGCGGATGAGACCCACAGCGTACGCGAGATGATGCACGACGATCGCGAGCGGCAGCACGGCTCGCACGCCAAGCCCGATGCGCCCAGGATGGGCGAACGCGGCTATACCTAGGTAGAGGGCAGCGAGCACGATCCACGCTGCCTCGCGGTGGATGCCGGGCCAGAACGGCAGCGAGGCGATGGCGGCCGCCGCGATGACGGCGAGCGGCGGACCCGCGAACGTCCATTTACGCGAGCGCCCGTATCCCGCGCGGATGAAACAGCCGCGCGAGCGCCCGACGTTCTGGATCTGCCAGAAATGCTTGGGCACGAGAACGCGTCTATAGTGGAAGACGGACGCAGCCGGCTCGTACCGGATGAGGCCGCCGGCGTCCGCGAGCCGACCGCACAGATCGGTATCCTCGCCGCCGTACCAGTCCGTCGCCCAACCGCCTGCCGCGTCGAGCGCGGACTTGCGGATAGCCAAGTCGTACGCCGGGAAGTCGTCGCAGTCACGAGCCCGCTCCCGCCAAAACCTGAAGCGCAGCGGCCCGCTGCCGAGCCGCGCCTCCGTGACGGCCGCGCTGACGCGCTCCCAAAACGACTGGTCGTCGGGCATGAGGCCGGGGCCGCCGACGCCGGCGGCATCCGGATTTTCGTGGAGCGTTGCCGCTACGCGGTCGAGCCAATCGACGGGCGGATATGCGTCGTCGTCGAGATAGACGTAGGCGTCGACGTCGCGCAAGCGGGCCGCGGCGAGATCGCGCTTCTCGGCCGGGCTCGTCATGCGGCCGGCTCCCGTTACGATGTTGACGAAATGCGAGTCGTCCGGTACTGCCAGCGGTTCGTCGCTGACGACGACGATCGCGCGCGGTTCGTACGTGAGGGCCGCGCACGCGCGAAGGCATCGCTCCGTTCGGGCGTTCGGCAGCGCGACAGCCACGACGACTGCAAGCCGGCAATCGCCCGGCTTGTCCGTTTTGCCTTGCCGGATCAAGCGACGACGTCGGGAAGGGGAACGCGGAGCCTGCGCATGCGGAAGAGTTTGTCGAATGCGGGCACGACGCTTGCGAAACGCGACGTCCGCAGACGAAGGCGAAGGACGGCGAGCAGCATCTTCGTGGCGCCGTGGACGAGGTCGACTTTCGAACCGCCGACATGACGCCAGCGGATCGGGACCTCCGTGATCGAGAAGCCTCGTCGAGCGAGAGTGACGAGCAGATCGACGTCGAAGGCGAAGTCGCCCGTCTCGACTTCGCCGAGCACCGGCAGCACGTCGCAAGCACGAAAAGCCTTCGCGCCGCATTGCGTATCCGAGACCTGCAGACCGAACAGTCCGCGGACGAGGCGGTTGAAGACGCGGCTCGCCGCGCGCCGGACGAGCGGTTGAGGGACGACGACGTCGGCACCGGCCAGCCAGCGAGACCCGACCACGGCACCTGTTGTCGAGCGGGCGAGCGCGCACAGCTTGCGCAGGTCGGCGGCCTCCGTCGCGCCGTCCGCATCGGCGAACGCGATGACGTCCGCCGTCGCATGGATCATGCCAGCGACGATCGCGCCGCCCTTGCCGAGACGCTCCGCGGTCTGGATGGCGCGAAGCCGCGGATTCCCGGCGGCCGCTTTCAAGACGAGGTTGGTCGTCCGATCGGTGCACCCGTCGAGGACGACGATGATCTCGCTGTCGGAAAAGACGGGCAGATACGCGTCAAGCGTG
The DNA here is from genome assembly GCA_025450855.1 of Vulcanimicrobiia bacterium. GTDB lineage: Bacteria > Vulcanimicrobiota > Vulcanimicrobiia > Eremiobacterales > Eremiobacteraceae > JANWLL01. The sequence goes on along the minus strand of JANWLL010000059.1, from coordinate 242 downwards.
CGCGCGATCCGGCCCTCCTCGTTGTACGCCGGTATGACAAGCGAGTAAGCGGCCTTCACGCCGAGCACGATTCATGCGCGAGTCATGTTGCTCCTGCGCTCAGCTGACGTGGGGATCCATCGAGAGCGCGGCTTCGACTATCGCGTCGGCGTTCTCGACGTAACGGAGTCCCCGCGCCGGTTCCCACGGCCGCGCCGCGAGAAGCGCCGAGACGACGGCGCGCGTCGCCGGCGATTTGTTGA
>JANWLL010000058.1 GCA_025450855.1 Vulcanimicrobiia bacterium | reverse complement strand
GGCATCGGCGAGCGGACGCGTGAAGGCAACGATTTGTGGCTCGAGATGAAGCACTCCGGCGTCCTCGAGAAGACCGCGCTCGTCTTCGGCCAGATGGACGAGCCGCCGGGAGTGCGCCTGCGCGTCGGCCTCACGGGGGTGACGCTCGCGGAGTACTTCCGCGACGAGCAGGGCAAAGACGTCCTGCTTTTCATCGACAACATTTTCCGCTTCATGCAGGCGGGCTCGGAAGTATCGGCGCTCCTCGGCCGCATGCCGTCGGCCGTCGGCTACCAGCCGACGCTCGCCTCGGAGATGGGCGCGCTCGAAGAGCGCATCACGTCGACGCGAAAAGGCTCGATCACGTCGGTCCAAGCGGTCTACGTGCCGGCCGACGACCTCACCGATCCGGCCGTCGCTACGACGTTCGCCCACCTCGACGCGACGACCGTGCTCTCGCGCTCGATCTCGGACAAGGGCATCTATCCTGCGGTCGATCCGCTCGCCTCGACGTCGCGCCTGCTCGAGCCGCGCTTCGTGGGCGAAGAGCACTATCAAGTCGCGCGCCGCGTCCAGGAGACGTTGCAGCGCTACAAGGACCTTCAGGACATCATCGCCATCCTCGGCGTCGAGGAGCTGTCGGAAGACGACAAGGTCATCGTCGGCCGCGCCCGGCGCATCCAGCGCTTCTTGAGCCAACCGTTCCACGTCGCCGAAGCCTTCACAGGCCGCCCCGGCAAATACGTGCCCCTCAAGGAGACGATCGCCGCCTTCAAAGAGCTCGTCGACGGCAAACTCGACGATCTTCCCGAGCAGGCTTTCTATATGTGCGGCAACATCGACGAAGCGAAGGCGAACGCCGAGAAGATGTCGGCGGCCGCGTAGCAGATGCCAGCTACGTTCGCCCTCGCCGTCATCACGCCGGCCGAGGTGAAGTTCGAAGGAACGGCCGAGATCGTCATCGCGCCCGGCGCCGCCGGTGACATCGGCGCGCTCGCGAACCATGCGCCCATGCTGACGACGCTTCGCATCGGCGTGCTTCGCGCGACCGTCGAAGGCGCCCGGCGCATCGAGTACGCGATCAATGCGGGCTTCATGCAAGTCCTTCCCGACAAAGTGCTCGTCCTCACCGATCTCGCGCTCTCGTCGAGCGAGATCGATGTCGAAAAGACCCGCGCCGAGCTGCGCACCGCCGAAGAATCGCTCGCGGGCAAGCGCGGCGCCGACGACATAGCGGAACGCGAAGCGGTCACGTGGGCGAACGCGAAGCTCGAAGCCGCACATCGGCCGGGGGTCTGAAGTGGACGCGCTCGACGGCCTGCGCACACGGCTCGTCATCGAAGGCGGCCGACGGCTTGAAGGCGTGGTCGACGTCCCCGGTGCGAAGAACGCCGCGCTCCCCATCATGGCCGCTGCGATCCTCGCCGAAGGCGAAGTCGTGCTTCACAACGTTCCGCGCATCACCGACGTCGACGTCATGGCCGCGCTGCTCGAGAGTCTCGGCGCGCGCGTGCGCGAGCAGGCAGGCGGGACGCTGCTCATCGACACGAGCGCGGTCGCTTCGCACCCTGCACCGTACGCGCTCGTCAGCAAGCTCAACGCGTCGTTCGACGTCGCTGGGCCGCTGCTCGCGCGCTTCGGTCGCGCGGAAGTGCCGCAGCCGGGCGGCTGCGTCCTCGGACCGCGCGCGATCGACATGCATCTGCGTGGATTCGAACTGCTCGGAGCGACCGTCGCCCTCGAACACGGATCGATCGTCGCATCGGCGCCGCGTCTGACCGGCACGACCGTCACGCTCGCCAAGCCGAGCGTCGGCGCGACGAAGAACATCATGCTCGCCGCGACGCGCGCGCGCGGCACGACGACGATCGAGAACGCGGCGCAAGAACCGGAAGTCGCCGATCTCGCCGGCTTCATCAACGCGATGGGAGGCCGCGTCGCAGGCGCAGGCTCGCCGACGATCGTCGTCGAGGGCGTCACGAGGCTCCACGGCTGCGAGTACACGATCATCCCCGACCGGCTCGTCGCCGGCACGTACCTGCTCGGCGCCGCGATCACGGCGGGCGACGTCACCGTCCGCGGCATCGATCCGTCGATGCTCGACGCGCTCACCGAAAAGCTCGCCGAATGCGGGTGCCGCGTCGCAGCCGAGGGAGTCGCCCTGCGCGTCGTCGGCATCCCCGAATGGCGCCCGGCCGACGTCGTCACCGCTCCGTACCCCGGTTTCCCGACCGATCTGCAGCCGCCGTACGTCACTTACATGAGTTTGGCGAAGGGAACGGCCCTCGTTGAAGAAACCATCTTCGACGCGCGGTTCGTCTACGTGTCGGAGCTGGCACGTATGGGAGCCGACGTCAAGGTATCCGGGCGGAGCGCGGTCGTCCAAGGCGTCGAGCGCCTACAGGATGCCGTCGTCGAAGCTCCGGACATCAGGGCAGGCGGCGCGCTCGTGCTCGCCGCGTTGGCAGCCGAAGGCACGTCCGAAGTCGGCGGACTCGAGTACATCGACCGCGGTTACGAGTTCTTCGAGGAGCGGCTGGCGTCGCTCGGCGCGTCGATCGCGCGTACGAGCGTCGTCTCACCGGTCACGCCGCGCATCGACATCGGCCTGACGGCGCAGTTGCCGAAGGTCGTCACTCCCTATCGGTCGGCGTGACCTCAAGGACGAATCATCTTGGAAATCGGCATCGATCTCGGCACGGCGAACGTCTTGGTCTACGTGCGCGGCAAAGGCATCGTGCTGCGCGAGCCGTCGGTCGTCGCGCGCGACACGAGGTCAGGTAAGACCATCGCGGTCGGCGAAGAAGCGCGCATGATGCTCGGCAAGACGCCGAGCAGCATCCAAGCGATCCGTCCGCTTCGCGACGGCGTCATCGCCGACTTCGAAGTCACCGAGGCGATGCTCAACTACTTCATCAAGAAGGTGACGCGCAACAACGGCTTCTTCTCGTTCTTGCGGCCGAAGCCGTCGGTGACGATCTGCGTGCCCGCCGAGATCACGTCGGTCGAAGAGCGCGCCGTGCGCGACGCCGCGAAACTCGCCGGCGCGAAGAGCGTCGATATCATCGAGGAACCGATGGCCGCAGCGATCGGCGCCGGCCTGCCGATCGACGGTCCGAGCGGAAACATGGTCGTCGACATCGGCGGCGGCACGACCGACGTCGCGGTCATCTCGCTCGGCGGCATCGTCGTCAGCCAGTCGTTGCGCGTCGCCGGCAACAAGCTCGACGAAGCGATCGCGCGGCACATCCGGCGCGTCTACAACCTCATGATAGGCGAACGGACCTCCGAGGACATCAAGGTGACGATCGGGTCGGCATATCGCCTCGATCAAGAACTGACGATGGACATCCGGGGCCGCGATCTCATCAACGGCCTGCCGAAGACGGTCGCGATCACGTCGGAAGAAGTGCGCGAGGCGATGGCCGAGCCCGTCGGCTCGATCATCGATGCCGTCAAGAGCGTCCTCGAGAAGACGCCCCCCGAACTCGCCGCCGACATCATCGATCGCGGCATCATCCTGACCGGCGGGGGAGCGCTGCTCCGCGGGCTCGATTCTCTGCTCAGCGAAGTGACCGGCATCCCGGTCATCGTGGCGGAAGATCCGATGTCGTGCGTCGCCATCGGCACGGGTCAGCGCGTCCGGTTCTGATACCTAGGCGGTGACGGCGCGGATGCCACGTGCGATCAAGTCGCGCGCGGCGACGAGGCGTTTGCGCGTCTGCGATACGATGCGCCTTCCGCCGGCGCCGGCGCGGTTGCGCAAGACGATCGCGACGGAGAACGGGGCGAGCGCAATCGATGTGACACCGATTGCGATGAGGAGCGCGATCAGAAACGTGCGCTGTCTCATGTGGATGTGTACGCCTTTGGCGGGCCGCGCCCAAGCACCTCGCGTCTATCGCTCGCGCGAGGTGTGTTTTCGATGAGAATCGTGCGCGTCGCAGGGACGCCGGACGCCTTGCTCTTGAATGAAACGGCACGCTGCATCGAGGGCGGGGGTACGATCATCTTTCCGACGGACACGGTATACGGCATCGGTTGCGCGGCCGAAAACGACGGCGCGGTCGAGTCGATCTTCGCGGCGAAGCGGCGTCCGGCCGAAAAGCCGCTCGCAGTTCATCTCGCTTTACCGGAGCTCGCCGTTCGCTACGCGCAGCGGATCACGCCCGCGGCGCGCGCACTCATCGATGATTTCTGGCCGGGACCGTTGACGATCATCGTCGAGCGCGAAGACGGTGTCTGCAAAGCAGCGGCGCGCGGCGGTGCGACGATCGCGCTTCGCTGCCCGGACGACAAAACGTGTCGCGCGATCCTAGCGGCGACGGGTCCGCTCGCAGCGACGTCGGCGAACATCAGCGGAGCGCCGGCGTACGACGGCGGCGACGATCTCAGCGCGTTGCCCGAGGCGGCGCTCGCCATCATCGCAGGTCGGACAAAACAACGGCGAGAAAGCACGGTGCTCGATTGCTCCGCCGAAACTGTGCGCCTGGTCCGACAGGGCGCGCTCGAAGCCGCCGATATCGCAAAAGCGATCGCCGGCATCGCCCCATTCGCGCGATGAACTCGCACGGCCGACCGTTAATATAGGCGTACGCATGCAACTTCGTCGCCTCGCGATCCTCATATGTCTGCTAGCCGCGTGTCGCCTCGCCGCGGCTCCAGCCGCTTCTGCGGCGCCGACACCGCAGCCGAAGACCACGCCCAAGACCGGTTCTATGCCGGTGCCGGTGCCGACTGTGCCGCCACCGTCGAGCGCGACGTGCGACAAACAGATGACGTTCGGCGAGGTCACGCTCTGCTCGAACGAGTTCAACTTCAACTTCAAGACCGGCGACGTGCAGTTCCCGTTGCCGCTCCATGGCCGCACGTCCGACAGCACGTATCAGGCGAACCGCGGCTACGGCAATCTCCACAGCCAGATCATAAACCTGATCGGCCACGTCATCGTCCACCGCGAGGCGACGCATGACAAGCAAGGCAAGCCGGTCCAGGCGATGACGCTCACCGCCGATCAGACGCACATCGAGAGCAAGGCGAAGTTCTACCGCGCATCGGGCAACGTCAAGATAGTCCAGGGCAACATGACGATGACGGCGCCGCTCATCGTCGACGACGAGACGCACCGAGTGATCAAGGCGTCCGGCGGCGTCAAGATCGTCCGCGGCGATCAGACGATGACCGCGCCGCAAATGACGCTCGACGAGAACACGCACGTCGCCGATCTGAGCGGCGGGGTGCACGCGGAGCAGCCGCCGAGCCGCACGTTCGATGCGGCCGAAGTCTTTTACAACACGCAGACCCAAGATTTCAAGGCGGTCGGCTCCGTGCGGATGCAATTCCCGGCTAATCAGCCGGGGCCGCCGGGCTCGCCGCGTCCATCGCCGACGCCGCGCGGCGGCGCGAAGCCGCGCGCGAGCGCCGCACCGTCGGCAAGCGCGACGCCATCGGCGAGCTCGACGTCACCTCCGAATCCGACGCCGAGTCCGATTCCGCCGGCATCAGCCGCGCCATCACCGAGCGCATCGCGCAAGCCGTAGTGACGTCCGTCACACGAACCCTAGACGAAGGACTGTAAGCCGCCTCCGTTCCGATGGTATATGTGTAACGGTTGTGCGCGCACGTCGGCGCGGCGCCTCATGCTTCGTGCGGTTCGGAGACCCATGCGTTGATCGACTTCATCGACAAGAAATTCACCGACCTGCTGCTCGAGAAGGGCCTCATCACGCCCGACCAGCTGACGCAAGCGGTCGAGCGCGCCGAGCAGAACCGCGAGCCGCTCGACAAAGTGCTCGTCGACATGCGCGCGTGCCCGAAGGACGAGATCATGTGGGCCCGCGCCGAGGAGATCGGCAAGATCTACGTCGACCTCACGAATCGCAAGATCGACCAAGAGATCGCGGACATCGTCCCCGAGGTCGTCGCCCGCCGCCATAAGCTCATCTGCATCGGCCGGGTCGACAAAAAGGTCACTCTCGCGATGGCCGACCCGACGGACATCTTCGCGCTCGACGACGTCCGCATGCGCACCGGCTATTCACCCGAACCGGTCCTCTCGTTCATCGACGACGTCGAGCACGCGCTCGACCACATCTACGCGGGCGACAGCCAGTGGCAGTCGATCGTCGGCGACGCGGAAGACGAGATCAACGTCGTCAAAGATCAAGAGGAGATCCCGGACGAGGTCATCGTCGACGCACCGGTCGTCCGCCTCGCGGATCTCATCATCACGCAAGCGATCTCTCAGAAGGCCTCGGACATCCACATCGAGCCGTTCGAGCGCGAGGTCGTCGTCCGCTACCGTATCGACGGCGTGCTCCGCACCGTCATGAACCCGCCGAAGGCGATCCAACCTGCGCTCATCTCGCGCTTCAAGATCATGGCGAACTTGAACATCGCCGAGCGACGCATCCCCCAAGACGGCCGCATCCAGATCAACATCAAGCGCGACCGCTACGACTTGCGCGTCTCGGTACTGCCTTGCCTCTACGGCGAGTCGGTCGTCATGCGTATCCTCGACCGCAAGAGCGTCATGGTCGAGCTCGACCGGCTCGGCTTCCATCCCGACCTGCTCGAGACGTGGAAGAAACTTATCGCGCTGCCGAACGGCGTCTTGCTCGTCACCGGCCCGACCGGCTCCGGTAAATCGACGACGCTTTACGCATCGTTGAACGCGATCAACGACGCCGAGACGAAGATCGTCACGATCGAAGACCCGGTCGAGTACAATATCCACGGCATCAATCAGGTCCAGGTGCATCCGAAGGTCGGCCTGACGTTCGCGGCCGGCCTGCGTTCGTTCTTGCGGCAAGACCCCGACGTCATGATGGTCGGTGAGATCCGCGACCAAGAGACGGCGCTCATCGCCGTGCAGTCGGCCCTCACCGGTCACCTCGTCCTGTCGACGCTGCACACGAACGACTCGGTGGCGTCGATAACGCGTCTCATCGACATGGGCACCGAGCCGTTCTTGCTCGCATCGTCCGTGCAGGGCATCATGGCGCAGCGCCTCGTGCGTACCGTCTGCAGCCAGTGCAAGCGTTCGGTGAAAGTCATCCCGGCGATCGCCGCCAAGTTCAAAGAATACAATATTCCCGCCGATACGTTGAGGCTGCAGCGCGGCGAGGGATGCGACATTTGCGCCGGTTCCGGCTACAAAGGCCGCGCCGGAATCCACGAGCTCTTCGCGATGACCGATGAGATGCGCCGCCTCATCCTGGAGCGCGCACCTTCGGCGGATCTCAAGAAACAGGCTCTCTCACAGGGTCTGCGCACGCTCTACCACGACGGCCTCATCAAGGTCGCGCAGGGCATCACGACGCTCGAGGAAGTCCTCCGAGTCGCAGTCGACTAGCAAGTCATCCGTCCAAGCAAAACGTCTGTAGCGGTCGAGCT
>JANWLL010000057.1 GCA_025450855.1 Vulcanimicrobiia bacterium | reverse complement strand
TCGCCTTGATCGATCAAATCCCAAATGAAGTTGCGGACGTCGTCGACGCTGAACGGAGACGGAGGGTCCGGCGAAACGATCGTCGACACTCCGTGGAGCGTAGCGGGACCGATGCCGTATTGACGCAACTTGAGAAGATACGGTCCTGCGATGATATCCGCAATCGCGTTTGTGACCTGCGTTTCGGTCGGCGAGGCGCCACCTGCCCAGCGGCTGCCCCAGAAGATCAACTGGACTTGCGGACTTATGATGACCGCGCCCCCGTGAAAGGAGACGCTGTCGCCCGGACCCGCGTCCCCGTCGCTGGAGAACGTCTGGTCGTTCGATGGAGAGTTTTCCCGGAGGTCGCCGGCGGATTTCAACGGCGCGACGACTCCGGCGAACGTGTGCGAGTCGACGCCACGCTTCGATTGCGCATCAGGCGGTCGGGGAGCGAGGGTGATGCGTCGGCCCTGAAGGGTCGTGGCCTGGAGCGTATTTGCCGTCAACTCTTGTTTCATGGCATCCCTTGCTAAACTGGCGGTTGGCCGAAAGAGTGTAGCTCGTGCACATTCTATGAACTGGCCGTGCCGCGGGCGTACCAAGAACCTGGGCCTCTGCCCGCCGGGCCCTATAGTTTCGCGGACGCGATTGGGAGGTAGGATAAGTGCGCCGTCGACGAGCGCCGGCTCAGTCTCTGATCGCCTATGCGACCGTCCCTGAGCTCAGCTGCGCGACCGACCGCCGGACCTCGGCGACGACGACAGAACCCTGGCGCAGTGACGCGTTCGTCTTCTTGCTGCTCGCGTAGAGCCCGCCGGCGATGAGGCCGGCCGGGCCGCCTAGGTGCTTGCTGGTGGGATTAGAGCGGCGCGTTGCGGTCATCCGCGACGAACCCGGCGAGCGCGTCCTCCGGCGTCGGATATACGCCAAAAACTCGCGCCAATGCGGTCAATTTTATATATCGGAGCGCCTTGGGATTCTCGATGACGAGGCGCACCGAGCCTCCGATCTCGACGATCTTGCGATGGATCGTGATTATCGTACGAATCGTACGCGCGTCGACCTCGTGGACGGCGCGAAGATCTAATATATGGTGCTGCTCGTTACGTTCGATATGCCCTTTGATAGTGTCGACGAGCGCATCGCCGGCAGTGTCGTCGAGGTGACCGGTCGGAGCCGAGACGATGGGAGCGGGGACAGATTCGATCATCTTTGAGAGTCCTTCATCAATATGTGAATGCGAACGAAGACACTTCGACAAGTGCCTCGTGAAGCCTGCGTTGAGTCGCGGACGCAGGTCCGAAGAAGAGACGGTCGCACTCGACCGTCTCTTTGATCTCGCACGTGTCATCTCGTGAGGCGCGTGCTGTCCTTATTACTACCGCAATAGCATCAGCGTGTTCTGCGCGTCGTCGACGAAGTAGAGGCCGCCGCCGGGTCGCAACGCGAGGCCGAACAGCGCGCCGGCGCCAGGCGGACTCCCGCTGTTGTCAAGCAGCAGTTTGTTCACTTGCATTCCTTGTGCATTCGTGCGCACGAGGAAGCCGTCGTTGCCGTTGAGCGTGAGGACGTCGCCGGTCGACGTCGTCGTGAGGCCGAGCGGATCGTTGAGTACGCCGCCCATCGTCAATGTCCGGCCGTTCCCTGACGAGCCCGTGCGCGACATCGGATTGGCGATGACAGCGACGCGATCGTTCAGACTATCCGCCACGAAGAGCGCACTGCCATCCGGCGATAACCCGAGCCCGGTCGGTCCGATGACGAGCGCCGCCGGATCTGTCCGCTCCGAAAATCCGGACCCGACGACGGTCATCGCGCGCACGTGCGGCTTGTCCGTCATCGACGTCTGGACGTCGACACGGACGATCGTTCCGCGATTGACGACCTTACCCTGACCCGCGACCGTTCCGTTGAGCACGTTCGAGACGAAAAGCGTCACGTGGTCGCCCTGATCGACCGCGGCCATATCCCACGGTCCGTTTATCGGACTGCCGGAGATCGTCTCGACGACTTCGCCGCGGTCGTCGAGCACGAGTACGCAGCCGGCGCGCGCCGTGTTCGACATGCCGTTACTCGTCGGCAAGCTGCCGACGAACACCCAGCCCGAACGCGTGACGGCGAGCGCCGTCGTCAGACCGACGCCGCCGGGGCAATCGCCCGGCAGCCGGTGCGCGTTGATGTGCGCGAAGACGCGCGTGCCGCCGTTCGGCGAGATCTCGACGATCGTCGTTCCCGTGCCTTGTAAGTTCTGAGCATTGTTGAAGTTGCTGATGAGGACGTCGCCTCGCACGAGCGAGCCCATCGACATCGGCACGACGGCGACGCCGTAAGGATTGACGTCGCCGTTCGGCGGCACCGTCGACCCGATCATCGATATCCGATTCGAAAGATCGGAAGAAAGCGGCAACGCCGTCATCGGTTGCGCGGCGAGCGCGATTTGCGCGGAGCCGATAAAGACCACTGCCGTCGTGAGCGTCGCAAGGAAACGGTGTTTATGCATCATGTTCATCTCACACACTCCGTGAAAATCCAAGAAGAGGGCATGAGGTAAGCGCTACCCAGGGCTCATGAAGAATAACTGAAAAATCGCAAGGTCGCCCGTGGAGGGCGCAAGAAAGCGCGCGGATGGATAGCGGCGGCGGATCGCTGCGGCGCGAGCTGAACCCGACCGGCGCGATTTCGATCGTCGTCGGAACCGTCATCGGTACGGGCATCTTCCTCAAGTCTGCGGTGATGTCGCAGCTGCTCGGATCGTCCGAGTGGGTGCTCGCAGCGTGGGCTGCGGCGGGCCTGCTCTCCATCGCCGGCACGCTGACGTACGCGGAGCTCGGCGCGATGCTGCCGCACGCCGGCGGCCCCTACGTCTACTTGCGCGAAGCGTACGGCAAGCTGCCGGCGTTCCTCTTCGGGTGGAAAGAGCTGCTATCAACAAAGGGCGCGAGCAACGCCGCCGTCGCGATCGGCATCGTCATCTTTCTCAACGCGCTCGTGCCATGGAACGCCGTTTGGTTCCAACACCCCGTCCAGTTATTCGGCGAGACGATCCCGTGGCAGTTCGGGTCACATCAACTCGAAGCGATCGCGATGATCATCATCTTGTCGGTCATCAACAGTTTAGGCGTCGCAGCGGGTGGCTGGACGCAGACGATCCTCACCGGTGCGAAGCTCATCGGGATCGCGTTCCTCATCATCGGTGCGTTCTTCGTGGCGCAAGGTGGATCGGTGTCGAATCTGTTCGCGGCTCCGGCAAGCGGTCACGCCCCCGGGATCGGCGCATTCGGTGCTGCGATGATCGCCGCACTGTGGGCGTACTCCGGCTGGGGCGATCTCGCGATCGCTGCGGGCGAAGTGCGGGCTCCTGGTCGTAACGTGCCGCTCGGGCTCATCGGCGGCATCCTCATCATCATGGCGGCGTACATGCTGACCAACGCCGCCTACGCGTTCGTGCTCCCGTTCGACCAGATAGCGACGTCGAGTTCGACGCTCTACCCGAGCGCGCCGCCGGTCGCCGAGCGCGCCGCCGCCGCGTTCATCGGACCGCTCGGCGCGGCGTTTCTCTCCCTCTTGTTCGTCATCTCGGCGCTCGGCACGCTCAACGGCGGGATCCTGACCGGCTCGCGCATACCGTTCGCGATGGCACGCGACGGCCAGTTCCCACAAGCACTCGCGAAAGTCGACCCGAAGACGCGGACGCCGGTCACGAGCATCGTGCTCCTCGGCATCTGGGCCAGCCTCTTGACCGTTTCCGGCACCTTCGACCAGCTGACGACGCTCGTCGTCTTCGTCGACATCACGCTCGACGTGCTCGGTTCGGCGTCGATCTTCGTGCTGCGTCGAAAAATGCCGGGGGCCGAGCGTCCCTACCGGACCCCGCTCTACCCGCTCATCCCCATCGCATATCTCGCGACGCTGATCTGGCTCATCGCGGACACGGTCGTGACGAGCCGGCTCGAAGCGCTCGGCGGGGTCGTCATCTTGCTGCTCGGCTTGCCCGTCTACTGGTACTACCGCAGCCGCCCAGCCCAGGGAGCGCTCCCTTCTCCGGCCAACCTCTAGGAACGAGGTTGAAACCCTCGGAGAGGTAGGTGTCTTTATGTCGACACGTGCCGCTTGCGCCTTTGCGGCCGCCATCATCTTCATCTCAGCACTGCCGCAAACACCTGCACGAGCAAAGGGCGTCGACACGGATCCGCCGCCGGGTATAGTCCCGACGACTGCGACGTTGGCCCAAGTGCTCGCCTCCCACGACAAAGCGGTCGGCAAGAGCAAGACCCCTGATGCCGCCACCATCGAAGGTGGTGCGATAAGCGAATACGGGCTCACCGGCACGTACAGCCAGATCACTTCCGGCGACGACTACGCCATGACCACGACGCTTGGACCGTTCGTGACGCGTGAAGGCATGCGCGACCGCCAGCCGTGGTCGGAGAACGAAAACGGCGAGGTGGTCCGCGTGCAGGGCATCCACACGAGCGCCGCCGCCGACGATCGCGCGCTTCGGGCAGCCATGACGTCGGAGGTGAGCGGCGTTATGCTACTCGGCGAAGTCAGTTCGCCCGTGTCCGCGTACGTCGTCGAGGTGGATCCGCCCGGTGGGCGTCGCGAGTGGTTGTTCTTCGACAAGGCGACGGGTCAGATAGACCGCACCGAAACGCTCCTCGCGACGTCGCGCGTCGTGCAGACGTACTCCGATTTCAAGGCCCGCAACGGGGTAACGGAAGCCTGGTCGGGCCACTGGTCGGACGGTCAACCGGAGAACGATGAGGACTGGCACGTCACGTCGTTGAGAGCGGCGTCGGGCATCGATGCCGCCGCCCTTGATATGCCCGCGTCGCGCGCACTCGTGCAATTCCCGACCGGCGTCTCCAGCGTCGACCTTCCGGTCTCGTTCGTCGACGGCCGCGTGATCCTGCGCATCATGGTCGGGGGCAAAGGATACGATCTACTCCTCGACTCGGGTACGAGCGACATCAGCATCGATCGCGGCGCAGCGACGGCGATGGGTCTGAAATTCTACGGACAGGCGCAGTTCGCGAGCGACGGCAAGTTCGCAGTGTCGAAGTCCATCGTGCCCGAGATAGACGTCGGGACGCTGAAGATGTCGAACGTAGCGGTGTCGGTCATCCCCTATTCGGAGTTCGCGAAGTCAGGTACCGAGATCGTCGGGTTGATCGGTTATGACTTCATCGAGGGCATGGTGCTGCGGCTCGACTACGACGACCGGACGGCGACGGCGTCCGTGATCGGCTCGTACGTGCCGCCGCCCACCTCATACGTTGTGCCCGCGGCGCTTGACGATCGGGTGCCGATCGTCGCGGTGCAGATCGGCAACGCGTTCGGTGAGCACTTCGTCATCGATACCGGTGCGGATCTCGGTTATATCTTTCCCGGCTTTGCCGCCGCACACCCACAGGACATCGCCGATCGCGGCGAAGGTTTCATGATGACCGTGAACGCGCCGGCGATGTACGCGCAGGGCGTCGCCGGCGTGACGCAACTGAAGCCGACGGAAGTCGCCGTGTTCCGCTTGGGCGGCGTTTCGTTCGAGCAGTGGGTGGTCTACAGGATGATCGCGGACGCGAAGGTCGGAGCGGAAGATGACGAATACGACGGCCTCATCGGCTACGATTTCCTGAAGTTCTTCAACGTCGTCTTCGACTATGCGGACGGGCTCGTCTACCTCGAGCCGAACCACACGTTTGCGGGCCGGGTGACGCACCGGTAGGCGACTAGTAGGGCGATTGCTCCGGGGCCGGGGTCGACTGGTCGACCGGCGGCGGTACGCGACCGTGCTGCGCTCCTTGAAACGCGATCTGGTTCTGGCCCATCGTGATGAGCCCGACCATGTCGGCGATGCCGTCGATATCGGCTTCCATCTTACCGACCACCGTCGCATCCGGCTTCGCAGCAGCCTTGATCTGCAGCGTGAGGTGTGAACCGTCGCGCGAGCCGTCGAGGACGTACGTCGTCTTACCGTCGACGAACCACGTGCCCGTGACCGTATTGCCGGTCTCGCGCAGGACCATCCGCGAGTACTGGATGCTCGCGTATCCCTGCTCGATGACATCCCAGTTTCCGTTCGGGATCTCTTCAAGCGGCATGTAGGGCGTCGGCGCGGCGGTCGGCGACGGCTGCGGTGTTGCAGCGGCAGCGACGGCGGTTGTCGTATTGCCGACGCGAAGCGTGAGAAGCACGGCCGAGATGATGGCCATGATTGCGACCGTCGCAACGAACCGCGGTTTCGTGTTCAACTGATTCCCCTCGAGTCTGCTAGTATTATGCGCTCTACGACCCGCGCCGTTTGCCGACCTTGCAAAGCGCCGGGACACGGCCTAAAGGAGAACGTTCTGACTCGGCCTTTCGTCGCTCGAAAATGGGAATTACTCGCGTCAACACAAGTCGCGCGAATGACGCTTGACAGACAAGGCGCCGGTGCGCCGGCTTGCACTATCTACACGGACGGAGGCGCTCGCGGCAATCCCGGCCCGGCCGCCGCGGCCGGCGTCATCTTCGACGGTCGCGGCGAGGTCCTCGCGGAAGTGACGGACTACCTCGGCGAAACCACGAACAACGTCGCCGAATATAAGGCGCTCATCATCACGCTGCAGCGCGCGCTCGAACTCGGCTGCACACGCGTCGCGGTCAAGATGGACAGCGAGCTCGTCGTGAAGCAGATCGCGGGGCTTTACCGGGTGAAGGATGCGAAGATGGTGCCGCTCCATGCAGAAGTTCGCCGGCTGCTCGGACGCTTCGAGGCGCAATCGGTCGAGCACGTGAGCCGCGCTTCGAACAAGCATGCCGACAAGCTCGTCAACGCCGTCCTCGACGCGCGCGACCAGACCCAGCGGGAGCGTGCGCAGTGAGGAACATCTACGGCGCTGATGGGAATATCGCCGCCCGAGTCGACTCGTCCGGCCGCGTCTCGCTCGGTTTCGAGCCGAGCGCGATCGTCGGCATCGTCCGCTCCGACACCGACGTCTTCGCGGGCGAGGCAGGCGTCGAGTGGCTCGGTCGCATCGACGCGGACGGCCGCATCTTCGACGCACAACACCAGGTCGTCGGCAACGTCGACGCGAGCGGCCGGGTTCTCGACGTCACCGCCCGTTTGGTCGGCACGGTCGAGTTCGCGGTCGACGGCGCGGCACTGTTGCTCCTCGTCGGGTCGCTGTCGCCCGATGCGCTCCGACCGCCGCCGCCGCCCGAGCCGAAGCGTTCGATCATGGAAGAAGCGTTGGAGCTTGCGCAGGAAGACCAATCTCCAGGGATCCGCAAGAACTACCGGCCGCTCACCGACGACGAAGTCTTCGGAAAGCCGTTCAAGAAGAAGACGTAGCGCTCGGCGCGCGCCGCACGCATGCGATGACCTCCGCGGCCGCCTCGTAGCGTTCGAGCGACACGACGTACGCGCCCGCGACACCGCGCGTCTGCGTCATCTCCTGAATCAGTTGACGCGCGATCGCGATACCCTCGGCCGCTTCGTCCTTCGCGTTCTTTAGCCGCTCGCGGACATGCTCCGGGATCAGCATGCCGGGTATCTCGTTGTGGAGATACTCCGCGTGCGCGTATCCGCGCAGCGGCAAAAGGCCGACGATGAGCGGGATCCCGGCGTCGTACGCACGTGCGAGGAACGGCGCGAGCGCCGCTGATTCGAATACGGGCTGGGTGACGGCGAAGTCCGCGCCCGCTTCGATCTTCTCGAGCAGCCGCCGGTGCTCGGCCTCGACGTCGCGCGGCAGCGCGTTGACCGCGGCGCCGATGCGGAAACGAGTCGGCGAGCCGATCGACGTCCCGGCGCGGTCAAGACCGCCGTTGAGCATCTTCAGGATCTTCGTGAGGCCGAGCGCGGTGACGTCGAACACCGAAGTCGACTTGGGGAAATCGCCGACGTTCGTCGGATCGCCCGTGAGCGCGACGATGGCGGTGACGTCGAGCGCCGCCGCGCCGATGAGGTCGCTTTGCAGTCCGACGAGGTTGCGGTCGCGGCATGACACGTGGAGCACCGTCGCAAGCTTCGCCTCGCGCTTGACGAGATATGCCGCCGTCGCTCCCGACATCGCCGGCCTTGCGCTCGCGTTGTCGGCGATGTGAAGCGCGTCCGCGCCTGCAGATGCGAGCAGCCGCGCTCCCTCGAGCATCCGCGTCGCATCGGGTCCTCGCGGGGGCGCGATTTCCGCCGTCGTGACGAAGCGCCGCCCGAGATCGCGCTCGAAGGAGGTCGCCGGGCTTTCGGACGCTCTCGGCAGAGCATCGCTCGCGGCGCGGCTCCTGACGTCGATCGGCCTTTGTCGCGCCCGCGCGTGCTGCGTCACGCCGGCGACGTCCGCCGCCATCGCGGTGACGTGCGCGGGCGTCGTGCCACAGCATCCTCCGACGATCGTCGCACCGAGCTCGACGAACGCGCGGGCGAAGCGAGCGAAATACTGCGGCGTCGATCCGTAAACCGTGCGATCGTCGACGCGGCGCGGATAGCCGGCGTTCGGCATGACCGAAACCGGACAGGCAAGATCTGCGATGACCGGCGCGAGCGCATCGTAGACCGCCTGCGGTCCGACGGCGCAGTTGATGCCGACGCCATCAGCGCCTGAGGCTAGCAGACGCCGGAAGGCGGGCAGCAGCTCGTCCCCATCCGGCGTGCGTCCGTCGTCGACGACCGAGAGCGAGACGAGGATCGGCAGATCGGGTGCCGAGCTTCTCGCGGCTTCTAGCGCGATGAGGGCTTCCTCGACACCGCCGAACGTCTCGAGGAGAAGCACGTCGGGCCGGGCGGAAGCGATGGCGAGCGCGTGCTCGGCGAAGACGTCGAACGCTTGCGCACGATCGACGGTTCCGATCGGCCGCAAGAGCGCACCGATAGGACCGATGGAGCCCGCGACGTACGCACGGCCTGCCGCGGCTCGGCGTGCGATCTCGACGCCCGCCGCGTTGATCTCGCCCACGCGGCCGGCCGCTTCGTGCGCTCGCAGCTTGAGGCGATTCGCCGCGAACGTGTTCGACTCGATGAGGAGCGAGCCCGCATCGACGTACTCGCGATGCGCGCTCTCGACCATCTCGGGCTCGCTGACGTTGAACAGCTCGACACACGACGTCGACGGGCTGCGACCGAAGAGCAGCGTCCCCATCGCGCCATCCGCGAGAAGGACGTCGTGCCGCCAGCGCTCGACGAGCGATTTCATGTACGCGACGTTGCGCTCTCGTACAACCCACCCCTGCGCCATGCGAGGATGCTCCCGGCACCGGACCGAAAAGCGCGACCTTATGACTCCGGCCGGCAACACGCGCGGAACGTCGATCTTCGCGTCCGTCGATCTCGAAGGCTGCGCGACGCTCGTCCACTGGGATGAAGTGCGTCCATCCGCCGATGCTCAATATCAGCGTGCGCGGCGGCTCATGACCTCGGAAGTCGATGCGGCGTTGCGCGGCGCGTTCGGTGCGGGCGCCTCGAACGCGATCGTCAACGACTCGCACTCGGTCATGCGCAACCTCTTGCTCGACGAACTCGATCCGCGGGTGAAGGTCGTCTCAGGGCGCTTGAAGCCGCAGTTCATGCTCCAGGGCATCGAAGGCTGCGACGCGGCCTTTTTCATCGGCTATCACGGTGCGATCGGCGACGCGCAAGCGGTCATGGGGCATACGTACAGTCCGCGCGTCATATTCGAGTGCAGGCTCAACGGCGAGCCCGTCGGCGAGACGACGATCAACGCGGCGCTGGCGGGGCACTTCGGCGTGCCGGTCGCGCTCGTGAGTGCGGACAGGACGACGCTCGAAGAAGTCCGCCGCAATCTGCCGTGGGCCGTGACCGTCGAGACGAAGGAGAGCATCGGTTATTTCGCCGCCGACAGTCTGTCGCCGTCGATGGTGTGCGGCTTGCTCGAAGAAGCCGGCGCGCTCGCCGTGAAGCGTCTGCCGGAGATGCCGCCGTTGTCGCTCGCCGTGCCCATCGAGATGGAGATCGATACGCTTCGCACCTCGCAAGCGGACATGCTCGAGCTCGTCCCCGGCATGCGGCGGACCGCGTCGCGAAGCGTCGCGTATCGAGCCGGCGACTTCGCCGAGATCTACCGCGCGCTCATGACTGTCATCTATCTTGGCGCGGCGGCATAGATGAGCGAATCAGTTCGAGCCCTGTTCATATTCGGCATCATGATCGTCGCGGGCATACTGGCATACGTCTATTTCTTCCGCCCGTTCTTGGTCGAGCAGCCGCTGGTCGAGCACGTCATCACCGAGAACAGCACGTGGTCGGTGACGATGCAGGAGTATCTCACCCACGGGCCGCTCTCGGCCGAGACGTATCGGATCTCGAACGACAATGGCAAGACGACGATCTTCTATGCGGCGACGAATCGCGCCGGTACCGTGACGAAGGAGTTCACGGCGCCGCTCGTCGGCCCTGGCGGTACGTTCCTCTTCGAAGATCTGCGCGCGAACGGACTATGGGAGCTCGACGACCGCGCGGTGCGCGCGAACCCCGTCGACGAGTATGTCATCGAAGTCGACCAGACGCTCGGCGACGAAGGCGGCACGCACACGTTCAGCTTCTCGGATCCCGCGTTCTGGGCGACGACGCACTCGCAGGAGTTCAATCTCCACCTGCCTGCCAAAGGTCCGATCTCCGGCAACCACGGCGCGACGATGGGCGTCGCCGGCCGCTCGTTGCGCGAGCCGAGATACTTCAAGATCGTCCAGGAGATCCGCGCCTTTGGTCCGCCGTCGATCCTCGCGGCGCAGACGAAGATCCGCGGCGATCTCGCGGCAACGCTGAAGCATCCGATACCGCCGCGATGAGCCGAGCCGCGGATTCGATCAAGGGCTTTTTCGCACGTCATTGGCGCGTCTTCGCCATCGGGTTCGGCGGCTTGGCGCTTATCATCGTCCTCCTATGGTATGTCACCGAAAGCCCGAAGAACCAGCTCTGGGGGCCGACGGTGACGAGCGAGCCGGTCAAGCAGAAGGTCGTCGCGCTGACGTTCGACGACGGACCGAACCCGCCGTACACGGATCGGATCCTGGAATATCTCCACGCGGAGCACGTGCCGGCGACGTTCTTCGTCGTCGGCCTCGCGGTACAAGCGCATCCCGATATCGTCCGGCGCGAGTTCGCCGACGGGAACGCGATCGGAAACCACACGTGGGATCACGCGCATCTGATCTTGCTCAGCCGGACGCACATCGAGCGCGAGCTCACGTCGACTGAAGACGAGATTCAGCGAGTGACGGGCGAACACACGGAGCTTTTCAGACCGCCGTTCGGCGCCCGCGACTTCCGGGTCATCAGTGTCGCGCACCAGCTCGGACTGCAGGTCATCATGTGGTCGGTGCCGCTGCCTGCCGACTGGACGCAGCCGCCGCCTCGCGTCATCGCCGACCGCGTTCTGAAATACGTCAAGGACGGCTCGATCATCGTGCTGCACGACGGCAACAAAGGCCACGCCGCCGATCGCAACAACACGGTCGAGGCGACGAAGATCATCGTCACCGAGCTGCGGAAGCGGGGCTTTCGTTTCGTGACCGTGCCCGAGCTCGAGAAGCTGGGCTACGCGGAAGGCGCAACGCCACCGCCGGGCCCGACCGAATACGGCCCGTTCTACACCCCCCGCCTCTAAGGAAATTGGAGAGGGAGCGGTCGAGATTCATCTCGACCGGAGACGAGCTTGCACTAAGTCAAAGGGAGCGGTCGAGATTCATCTCGACCGGAGACGAGCTTGCCACTGAAAGACCGCGGCGGTCGAGCTAAAGCTCGACCGCTCCCTATAGTCAAAACGTCTCGAAGCGGTGGCCGTGCCAGTCGATCCAGCCGCCGCGATGCCACCCTGGCCCGGGCGAATGGTGCGTGTCGTGGATGATGCCCGAGCCCTTGCCGTCCGGGATGAACTGTCCGGCGACGGTAATGACATCGCCCGCGTGAAGCGGCACGCGCGGAGCGAGGTCCACGTTGTCGATGATGTCGAGCCGCAAACCGTGCTCGGTGACGATCGGGAACGTCTCGTGGAGCGCATGCGTATGGCTGCCGACGAAATACCTCGGCTCTCCAGCCACGGTTCCCGCGACGACGACGTCTCGAACAAGGCCATCCGCGGCCGCACGTGTTACGTCGGCATCGGAGTAGCGGTCGAAAAGCGGGCTCGGGTTGATAGAAAGCATATCGCAGGCGCTATCGCGCGCGGCGTGCCGCGCGTCTAGGCCGATTCCGCCTCGTCCTCCGCCGGCGCGATCGGTTCAGCTTGACGCCGCCCGCACAGCTCCTGGAACTGGCACCGGCGGCAAAGCATGAGGTTCTCGGTCATCGGGAACTTGTCGATGTCGCCGGCGACGTTGTTCTCGACGTCCGTCAAGCGGTCGCGGACGTCGGTGGTGAAGGTCGAAATGCGGCGGCGCGCCTCCTCGACGCTCTCGCGCAAATTGCCGTGTTTCTCGACCTCGCCGTAGCGCACGTAGACGACGTGCGCGACGATCCGCTCGAGCGGCACGCCTGTCCGCTCCGTCACATACAGCCCGTACATCGCGAGCTGCGCGACGTTCGCTTTTTCCGGCCGGCCGGTCTTCCAATCGACGACGTGGAGGTCGCCTGCGTCGTCCGCGACGACGAGATCCGGACACGCATACACGACGATGCCGTCGACGACGATGCGCATGGCGTCGAAGTCGTCCGGATCGACCATGCGCAGGCGCTCCTTCGCGACGCCGAACGCACGCCGAGCGTAGATGTTCGAAGCCAGACCGGCGGTGCAATCGCGCACGAGCTCCAAGGCCTCATCGCGTTGGCGCTCGTCGATGCCAGAACCGTAGTAGTCCTCGAACAGGATCGCGTATCGCTTCGGGTCGTGATAGCGCTCCCAATCCCGGTTGCGCGACTCGCGCATGCGTTTGAGCACGCGCCGTTCGACTTCATCGCGGATCTGCTGGGCCGGCACCGCACCGCCGGCGGCCGGACGCATTCGCAGTCGGTCTCGGACGACTTCGTGGAGCGTCTGGCCGACGAGCATCGACACGCTTTTCAGCTGCTTCAACCGGTACGCGAGCGCTGCGTCCTCGGGCGCCTCCTCGTCCCAACCGCCCCAGCTTCCATAGTACTGCCAATAGAGCTTGCGCGCGCAATCGTAGAAGATCTTGTGGCGCGACCACGACCATGCGAAGTCGTTGCTGATGTCAGCCATCGTCGCGCTTGCCGGCGTCGGCGTCATCGTCGTAGTCGACGAGGCCCGAATCGAACTCGAGAAGATCGAGCGCTTCATCGGCATCGCCTTCGGGTACGCACACGAGCACCCGACCGCCGAACATCGACGTGCCTCCGGCGAGGCCTCCGAAACCTTCGAACGCGATGTCACCCATCATCGGGAACGGGCGCGCATCGATGCCGTTGTCGCGAAGGAACGAGATCGCGAGCTCGTCAGCGATATCCGTCTGCAAGAACACGGCGACGAACTTCCCCTCGACGCGCTCCGGCGGATCGATGATGTGGCCCATCCGGCGGTCAGCCCGTCCGTCCGAAGAACGGCACCGCGACGTCGGACGCCGCGAACGCGAAGTAGCGCGGGTGAGGATCGCCGCTCAGCGCCGCGGCGACCGGCACGCGCAAAACATCGGCGGCTAAGAGCGCCGGCGCATCGGCGGCAGGCACGAAGCGCACCTCGACGACTTTCTCGTCGCGGGGCACCGGCTGGGGAGCGTGCGCGTCGCGTTCGCTCACCAAAAACGTGCAGTTGACGACGTGCAGCTCGCGGGGTATGTCGATCGACTCGCTCACATACGCCAACTCGTCGATCCGGATCGCAAGCGACGACTCTTCGCGGAACTCGCGGATGACGGCCTGTGCGATCGTCTCCCCGTCTTCTTGACGCCCGCCGGGGAGCACCCAAAGCGGCTGCGGCTCGCCGTCGTACCGGCAGCGCGCCAAGAGCACGTCGCTGCCGCGCCGCAGCAAACCCGTGCACAGGCGGATCGTCTTCACGGGAACGCCGGCAGCAGCGGTTTGAGGATCATGATCGCTGCTGCGATGAACGGAAGAACGAGCGCGATCGTGCCGAAAATGTTCCACTGATTCGACGCCGCGTGATAGGCATCGAGATCGCCGGCCTTCGCGAGCGCGAGCAGATTGCGCTGCGATCGCGACAACGGACCGAACGCGATGCCCGCAAGCACGAAGAGCACGATGCCCCAGAGGATCCAGCCCGTCCTCAATATAGGAAGGTCGGCCGCGAACGCCGCGCCCACCCCGCCGATGACGATGAGGAGGACGCCGGGGATCGTGAATATCCGGTCCGCCTTGATGATGCCTTCCATCGTATGCGCGATGATCGCGGCGTTGTTCGTACGATCGGCCCACGCTTTCCAGAACACGCCGACCGCGATGTTGCCGAGGAAGATGATGACGGCGATGACGTGGATGAGCTTGAATGCGAGATACACGGCGCCTCCTGGTTCGAGTCGAAGATCAAATCGTCAGAGCGCGGTCGCGAACGTCGGCTCGATGAGCGAGATGGGAACCGAGCCGTACGACAACAGGCGGTCGTGGAACGCTCGTAGGTCGAAGCGCGAGCCGAGCCGTCGCCGTTCGCGCTCGCGCAGCTCCATGATCTGCTGTTTGCCGGTGAGATACGACATCGGCTGCGTCGGCGACTGCGTGTAGCGGCGCACTTCGCCGATGGCGTTCGGCCGCTCGAGGTGTGCGACGCCGACGAGCACATCGACCGCTTCGTCGAAGGTCATCCGCCCGGTATGGAGCTTGACGTCGATGACGACGCGGCACGCCCGCCACAGCTGATCCTTCAATTGGAAGAGCCGGGTGCGCGGATCGTCGGTCATCCCTTCGTCGAGGACGAGTTGCTCGCAGTAGAGCGCCCAGCCTTCGATGAGCACGGTGTTCTCGAGCAGCTTGCGAACGAGCGATCGCGCCTCGTTCGCGCGAACGAGCTGGAGATGGTGGCCGGGATACGCTTCGTGGACGTTCGTCAGCAGCATAGCGTGCCGGTTGTGACCGAGCATCTGCTCGGCTCGTTCTGCGCGCGATAGACGTTCGTTCGCGGGCGTCACGTAGTACAGCCCACTTTGTCTCGCGTCGAACGGTCCGGGCGGCATGTATGCCGCATACGGCACGGTCGGCCGCATGAAGATCGGCGTCTCGACGACGTCGAGCACTTCGCTCGGCGGCATCGTCGCGAGCCCGCGATCGACGACGAAGGAGCGCGCCTCTTCGACCCCCGCTCGGTATGCTTCGAGCAAATGCTTCTCGTCGGGATGATCGGCACGCAGCGACTCGACGAGCTGCGTCCAGGATTTCGACCGATCGATGAGCGCTGCGGTCCGCTCCAGACCCTCGATCGTCTCGCGCACCGCCCTTTCGCCGAACGCGAGAAGCGACTCGGAATCGTACGGCAAGAGATGCTCGTGGCGAAGCTTGAAGTCGAACAGCTCGCGGCCGATGGCGAACGATTTGCCGTCGCGAGCGGCATACGCGCCGCCGAGGAAAGCTCGATACTCGTCGAATGCGCCGACCGCGCGATCGAGCGCGGTGCGCAATCGTTTGTCACCGCCGCATAACGGCTCGACTTGGGCGCGGAAGAAAACGCCGCCGCCTTCGGCCTCTTCGAGCGCGATCTGCGTCCAGATCGCCGGCGAGCGCTCGAGGTTCGTCTGAGCCGTCGCGATGATCTGCGGCACGCCCTCGAGCCGCGCGACGATAGAAGGCAACCGCTTTTCGATCGGCGCGAATTCGTGCATGAGGAGCGAATAGATGCCGACGATCGCGACGTTCGCATAGAGCGAAGGATCGTGACGATGCGGCGCGAGCTCGGCGAGCTCGCGGACGTCGGTCGAGAAACGCGAGACGAGCAGCGCATGGTCGATGCGCTCGGACGCCGTCAAGCGATCCGCATCGAAACGTTCGAGCGTCGCGAGATACGCTTTCGCGCGCAAGCCTGCTGCGTGAAAGCCGTCCGCCGTGAGATCGGGCAGGCGGGCGTCGTGGTCGTGGAGTCCGGCGAGGGTGGCTTTGATCGGCTCGTGGAGGAGATAGTCGTCGATGATGCGTCGCGTCGCGGTTTGGAAGTCGTCCATTGCGCGGGCCGTTTCTTGGGTGGGACGCAACCCGCCTCGTCGCCTTTCCGGGCCAATGAGCCGGGACAAGAATATGCGATTTGGCTATTGCCATCGAACACATGTTCGATTATACTAAGCACCCAACGACACGGCACGGGCGCGATTTCGGGTGACTATGTCTTTGTCTATAGCCGATCTGCGAGGGCGCGCCTTGGTGCAGCCCGAGCGCGGTGCGCTCTTCACGAACACCGCACTCGATGCGCTGCTCGCGCCGTCCGGCGTGCCGCGCGGCCGTTTGATCGAAGTGTTCGGCGCACCGTCTTCCGGTAAGACGAGCATCGCATTCGCGCTGCTCGCCGCGTGCACGGCCGGCGGCCTGCTCGCGGCATACATCGATCCCGCCGATGCGCTCTTCGCGCCTGCGGCCGCAGGTGCGGGCATCCAACTGTCGCGGCTGCTCGTCGTGCGCCCGCGCAACGCCGATCTTGCGCGCCGCGCGGTCGACGCAGTCGCGCGCTGCGGCGCGTGCGCGCTCGTCGTCTTCGACTGCACCGGCCTCGGCGACGTCTTGCGCGCGCATCACTGCACGCGGCTCGCGTCGCAGGCGGAGAGAACCGGCACGGCGATCGTCGCGCTGTCGAACGGCGACATACCCGCTCTCGCCTCGTTCTCCTCGCTGCGCTTGCGCGCCGCCGGGCTGACGCCGGTGTGGCAGGAAGGCAGCGCGGCGCGCGGCCGGCTCGCGGGTTGCACCGCGTCGGTCGAGGTGGTGAAATCGCGTATGCACGCGCCCGGTAAGCGCGCGACGATTCTCGCGGCGCTGCCGGACGTCGCGGGTTCGTGGCCGACCTCCGATGATGAATGTAGTAGGCCGAGCGAAGCTCGGCTGGAGCGGTCGACAATGGAGCGGTCGACCTTTACGGTCGACCGGTCGAGCGAAGCTCGACCCGATCGAGTCGCTGCCCATGCGTGATCGGCGCATCGCCTGTCTCTTCATGCCGCACTTCCTCGTCGAGGTCGGCTTGCGCGCGAACCCGTCGCTTGCGAACCGGCCGATCGCCGTCGCGGAAGGTGCGTCGCGCCGCGAGATCGTCGGTGCCGGTCACGGTGCGAGCGGCGTCGCGATCGGCATGACGCCGAAACAGGCGCGAGCCGCGTGTCCGGGCCTCGTCGTCGTCGCGCGCGACGAGGTCGCCGAGCGCGCAGCGATCGTGGAGCTGCTCGACGCGCTCGAGACGTGCGGTCCCGACGTCGAAGGCCGCGCTCCGGGTCTGTGCTATTTCGACGCGACGAATCTGCCGGCCGGCGAGACGGGCGCGCTCGGCGCGGCGATCGCGGTCGCGAAGTCGCTCGGTTTCGCCGGCGCTGCCTCCATCGCGGACGACAAGTTCACGGCGCGCTGCGCCGCCGCGATGCTTGGCGCGATCGTCGTGCCGCCCGGCGGCAGCGCCGCGTTCATCGAGTCGCTGCCGATGACGCGGTTGCCGCTCGCGCCGGGCGACGCGGATCGCTTCGATCTGCTCGGCCTGCGCACGATCGGCCAGATCGCGGCGATGCCCGTCGGTCCGCTCGCGGCTCGCTTCGGCGAACGCGCGCGCGAATACGTGCGGCTCGCGCGCGGTGACGACGACGAGCCGTTGCGGCCGCGCCACTGCCAAACCGTCTACGAAGAGCGCTTCGCTTTCGACGACTGCATCGACCGGCTCGAGCCGCTGCTTTTCACGCTGCGCGGCTGTATCGCGGATCTTTGTGCGCGGCTTGCCGGTGCAGCACAGGTGTGCGACAAGGTCGAGCTCGCGATCGAGACGACGATCGACCGCACGCACAGCGTCGTCACGATCCCCGTCATGCTCGCCGAGCCGACCGCGTCG
>JANWLL010000056.1 GCA_025450855.1 Vulcanimicrobiia bacterium | reverse complement strand
GATTCATGAGGAGATAAGGGAGCGGTCGAGATTCATCTCGACCGCAGACGAGCTTTCACTGGAAGGCCGCGGCGGTCGACGTAAACGTCGACCGCTACATCTATCTCTATCTCAGGTCTGTGCCGGTGAGGGCGACGGGATCGGCGATGGGGATGGCGACGGGGTCGCGGTCACGAGGCCGGGAGCCGGTGCCGGCGATGAGCCGGGCGCCGGCATCGCGAAGATCGAATCGTCGACGGTGACGTTCACTTGCTCCGATGTGATCGTCTCAACCGTAGTCCCAAGTCCCGGCGAGTTGGTCACGACCGTCTTCGGATAGCGCTCGCCCGCCGAACCGATTTGGTAGTTCGAAAGGTCGGCCGACTGATCTGTGTCGCTAACCCTGGTGATGAGGTACGTGGCCGGATCGACTAGCATCGTCGACTCAGGGCAGCCCGGCTCGATAACGTCCAAGGACTCGTATTGTTTGCCATCCACCGTCGCTCTGCTTGACCGCACGGATATCACAGACGGTGCCGCGCCTGACTGGAGCAACGTGAGGATCGGATCGATCGCCTGGCAGTGAAAGTTGGATAGGTCGGTGCCGCTCATCTCCTGGACATGCCCGTAGGAGTCGCGGACCCACCCGCGCGTGCCATCAAATCCGTACGTCTCAGTAATGCGCAGCGCGGGTATTTCGACGACTCGGACCAGTCGGTTGGGCCGCTCGTACGTCATCGTGATCGTCGCAGCTTCACCCTGGAAAGGTAAGTTGACAACGACGATACGTGTTTTGATCGAATCAAGGACGGCGCTGCCGCCGTACGCTTGGATCATCTTCGCCACGACCGGGTTTATTTTCGTCGCGCCGGCCGAGGGAGCGACGGATGCGATGGCCACCAAGACAAGGGCGGCGCAGACCAGGCCGAAAGCTCTCGCTCTCATGCGTTTTCCTCGTGATGATTCTAGATGATTGCGGGACGTGGGCCGCGCGCCACCGCGAATCACCGTGCGTGAAAAGCCCCTGAAAGGCCTTCCGCGCTCGCACGCCCGCACTGCAAGGAACCTTCGCCGGACGGTGAACAGTCGTGTCGGTTATCATCTAACGCACCGAGAGGTATTTCTCGTTCCGCGATGACTGGAGGGGTAGTTCTTCCATGAGACGATTTTTTTATGCGGCGCTAGCGGTGCTCGTGCTCTACGCCGCGCCTGCAACCGTCAGAGCCGATGATTCGGGCGGCGGCGGAGGGCCCGCGCCGTACGCCGCGTTCACGAAAGACGCCCAGGTGCAGCACGGGCTTTTCACCGTCTGGCGAAAGGATGGCAAAGTCTTCCTCGAGCTTTCACCCAAACAGCTCGATGTCGACTTCATCCAGACGGCGGTTCCGCGCAACGGCATCGGCGGCTACTTCTTCTTCAACGGCTCGGCCGATTTCGCGCCCGCGCGTCTCATCCGCTTCACGAAGGCCGACGACAAAATAGCGATCTCGTGGCCGAACACCGATTTCATCGCGACGAACGACTCTGCGGCGCTCGCCATCACGCAAACCTTCGCGTCGTCGACCGTCGACGTCGCCCCGATCGCCTCGACCGACGATGCGACCGGCGACATCGTCTTCGACGCCTCGCCGTTCCTCGGCGATATCCTCGACATCGCGACGGTGCTCAAACAGAGCCTCAACATCCAAGATCCGTCGAACGGCTACCGGCTCGATCCGCAACGGACGTACTTCGGCCCGACCAAGGCGTTCCCGGACAACGTCCTCATCGAAGCCGATCAGACCTTCGCATCCGACGAACCGAACGTCATCGACAACGTTCCCGATCCGCGCTCGCTGCTCATCAAAGTCGACTACAACATCGCGGTCGCGCCCGACAACTCCGATTTCATGCCGCGGCTCGCTGACGATCGCGTCGGCTATTTCAACAACACGCATCTCGAGTTCGGCAACGACAACGTCCGCTCGCGCGACGTGCGCTACATCATCCGGTGGGACCAGCTGCCGTCGGATCCGAGCAAGCGTGTTTCGCCGTCGAAACATCCGCTCGTCTTCTACTTGAGCAGCACGATCCCGCCGGAATATCGGCCGGCTGTGCGCGACGCGCTCCTCACGTGGAACAAGGCGTTCCTGCCGCTCGGCATCAGCGATGCCGTCGTGGTCAAAGATCAGCCCGACCCCTCGGTCGACCCGACCTGGGATTCCGACGACATCCGCTACAACGTCGTCCGCTGGCTCACCGAGAGCAACAGCGGCGGCTTCGCGGAAGCGCAGATCGTCTACGATCCGCGCACGGGTCAGGAGTTCCACACGGGCATCGTCATCGACGCGGATCTCATGCAGTTCGGGAGCATCTCGTATCCGTTCGAAGTGCAGCCGAACGTCACCGCGACGAAGACCTTCTCCGGCACGGAGGCGCTCTACGCGCAGGGCATGCGGCGTGAAGCGAGCTTCGGCATCGAAGCGCTCCAGATGATGGGGCTGATGAACTACCAAGTACCCGCGCAATACAAATACGACTTCCTCAAGTCGATCGTGCTCCACGAGTCGGGCCACGATATGGGCCTGCAACACAACTTCATCGGCTCGGACGACTACACGCAAAAACAGCTCCAGGACAAGGCGTTCACGTCGCGCAACGGCGTGGCGACATCGGTGATGGAATATTCGCCGATAAACTTGTGGCCGAAGGGCTATCATCAGGGCGACTTCTACCAGCTGACCCTAGGGCCGTACGACTACTATGTCATCCACTGGGGCTACGCGAAGATCGCCGGCGCGCGCTCGCCGCAGGCTGAGGTGCCGACCCTCAACAGCTGGGCGTCGGCGTGGTCGGATCCGCGCTATCGCTTCGCGTCCGATGAAGACGTCGCGTGGGCGGACGCCCACGCCGTCGACCCGCGCGTCAACCATTGGGATCTGTCCAACGATACGCTCGGCTGGTGCGACACGCGCATCAAGCTCGCGAGCGATCTCATCAACGGCCTCGACAAACGCTTCCCGCAGGCGGGCCAGTCGTACGAAGAGGCGCGCGATGCCTTCGGCGTCGCGATGGGCGAGTACCTGACGTGCGCGGTCATGCCCGAGCACTTCATCGGCGGCGAATGGCTATCGCGCGCGCACGCGGGCGATCCGAACAGCAGCCCGCCCCTGACGCCGGAGCCGCGTAGCGAAGAGCAGCGCGCATTCTCGATGCTCGACCACTACATCTTCGGCGACACCGCGTGGCAGTTCTCGCCGAAGCTTCTCAACGGCATGACGTACTCCGAATGGTCGCCGTTCTGGGAGAACGGCGGATGGGCGTACAACCCGTCCGACCGTCACGACATCCCGGTCGCCGAGCTCGCCGAGGGCATCCAGGACCAGGAACTCCACATCATGTTCCAACCGCTCATGCTCAACCGCATCGACGATCTGTCGCTGCGCTCGAAGGCGGGTCAGACGATGAGCCTCACCGATCTCTTCTCGTGGACGCAAGCGAGCGTCTTCGGCGATCTGCGCGGCAAGCAAGTCGGAACGATCTCGCTCATCCATCGCAGCGAGCAGCAGAGCTACACGGCGCTGCTGTCCGGCCTGCTGCTCAACCCGGCGGCGGGGACGCCGTACGACGCGCAAGCGCTCGCGCGCCTCGAGCTCACCGACCTCCAGTCGAATCTGCGGTCGGCGCTCGCATCGAGCAAACTCGACACGATGACTCGCGCGCACCTCGAAGACCTCCAGGTCAGGGTCGGGCGGACGCTCGACGCGAGGACGGTCGTCCCCGCAGGCGGCTAGTCTTGTAACAAACGGTGTTACGGGCAGGTCCATCGTGCAGAAAGGTAATCTCTGCCGTGAACTTGCCCGCAACCCGGATCGGTCTCTTCGTCTTCCTCTCGGTGATCGCCGTCGCTGCCGTCGCCGGCGGAATGGCGCTCTCGCGCCGACCTGCTCCGGTCGAGGACGCTCTCCACGCCTATTGGGGCGCCTCGGCGGGCTAAGGTCAGCGGAATAGGCCTTCATCTCGTAAAGCCGAGCGTAGCTCGGCTTTTTTAGTTCAGCAACAGGCGGGCCAAGCTCGGCAGACCTTCGGCGTATGTCGGGTGCACGTGGACGGAGCGCTCGAGGACGCGCCATGTCGAGCCGGCTTCCATGTGTGCGAGGATCACGTGGATGAGCTCGGCGGTCTCGTAGCCGACCATCGTCGCCCCGAGGATCTTCTCGCTTTGCTTGTCGACGACGAGCCGGAAAAAGCCGACCGATTGGCCCCATTCCACCGCGCGCGCGACGTCGCCGATCGGCAACGTGACCGCGCGCACATCGCGGCCGGTCTTGCGCGCTTCGTCCGCCGTCATCCCGACGCGCGCGACTTGCGGCTCCGTGTACGTCGAGTATGCGAGCACGCGATCGTCTCGCGTCCGGATCCCACCTGCGAGGATGTCTTCAAGACGACGGTGGTCTTCCCAGGAGACGTGGGTGAACGCCGGCTGGCCCGCGACGTCGCCGATCGCATAGACGCCGCTGCAGCTCGTCGCGAAGCGCGCGTCGATCCCGATGTTGCTGCGCTTGTCGAGCGCGATGCCGGATTTTTGCGACGCAAGCGCCTCCGTGTTCGGGCGACGGCCGACGGCGACGAGCAACGCGTCGGCCTGCAACGTCGAACCGTCGTCGAGTTCCATCTCGAAGGCGCCGTCGTAGCGGATGGCGACCGCCTGGCGGCCCAGATGAAGCGACATGCCGTCGGCCAACAGCCCCTGTGCGAGCGCCTCGGACGCGTCCGGTTCTTCGCGCGCGAGGACGCGTGCGTTCGAGTCGACGACGTGCACCTCGGTGCCGCACCGAGCCATCCCTTGACCGAGCTCGAGCCCGATGTATCCGCCGCCCATGACAAGTAGGCGTTTCGGCAACGCGCGCTGATCGAAGAAGTCGAGGTTCGTCATGTAAGGCGTGCCGGCGAGGCCGGGAACGAGCGGCACGAGCGGCGACGTACCGGTGTCGATGAGGATGAGCGGAGCTTCGAACCGTTCGCCGCCGGCCGTGACGATGCGCTCGCCGCTGAACGACGCCTCGGCTCGGACGACGCGGATCCCGGCGGACGCGACCCTCTTCTCGACGCCATTCATGAACTCGTCGCGTATCGCGCGCACGCGATCCATCGTCGCGCCGAAATCGACGCTGACGTCGCCGCGCACACCGAGCGCTTCGCCGTGGCGAGCGCGAGCAGCGGTATGTGCCGCAGCGAGGAACGCCTTCGACGGCGTGCAGCCGTAGTTGACGCACGAGCCGCCGAGCCGTCCACGGTCGAAGAGCACGACGCGCTCGCCGCGTTTCGCGCGGTCGACGGCGAACGGCACGCCGCCTTGGCCGCTGCCGATGACGATGACGTCGACGCGCTCCATGCTCAGCGTTCTTTCTCGCTTCGGCCGTCGTACTGGGCGACTTGGCGGATCATCTTCGCGACGATGCCGGTCCAGCCGGTCTGATGGCTCGCGCCGAGCCCCGCGCCTGTGTCGCCGTTGAAATACTCGTAGAACGGGATGTGATCGCGCCACTGCGGATCGGCTTGGAATCGCTCGCACGTGCCGAAGACAGCGCGTTTGCCTTGTCCGTCGCGGACGAATAGGCCGATGAGCCGGCGCTCGAGCTCCATCGCGACGTCCCAGAGGTTCATGAACTTGCCCGATCCGGTCGGGCACTCGATCGTGAAGTCGTCGCCGTAATAGTAGTGGTACACTTGGAGCGCTTCGATGATGAGGTAGTTGATCGGGAACCATACCGGCCCGCGCCAATTCGAGTTGCCGCCGAAGGCGCCGGTGCGCGACTCGGCCGGCTCGTAACCGACCATGTGCGTCGTGCCGTTCGAGTCGATCATGAACGGGCGCAGCGCGTGGTACTTCGACAGTGCACGTACGCCGTGCGGCGAGAGGAACTCCGATTCGTCGAGCATCCGGTAGA
The DNA here is from genome assembly GCA_025450855.1 of Vulcanimicrobiia bacterium. GTDB lineage: Bacteria > Vulcanimicrobiota > Vulcanimicrobiia > Eremiobacterales > Eremiobacteraceae > JANWLL01. The sequence goes on along the minus strand of JANWLL010000056.1, from coordinate 3,290 downwards.
GGATGCGCGACAGGCGATCGCGGTTGACGATCGAGAGCAGGCGCCTGCCGTTCACGCCCGGCATGACGAAGCTCGCGACGTTATCCGCGAGGTCGGGCCGGTGTGCGAGGAACCACTCGACCCGTGCGCGCAGATTCGGCAGCTTCTCACCGAGCGTCGCTTGCGCGGTCGCCACCGCGAACAGCGGCGCGAGCCCGACCGTCGAGCGGACGCGCAGCGGATCGTGCTCGCCGCTCGGCAGGTGGAGGACGTCGTAGTAGAAGCCGTCCTCATCATCCCACAAGCCGATCTCTTTTTCGCCGACGTGGTTCATCGCTTCGGCGATGCGCAGGAAGTGCTCGAAGAACTTGCTCGCGATGTCCTCGTACGCCGGCTTCGTCATCGCGAGCTCGACGGCGATCGTCAGCATGTTCATGCAGTACATGCCCATCCACGCCGTGCCATCGGCCTGGTCGATATGGCCGCCCGTCGGCAGCTTCGCGTTGCGATCGAAGACGCCGATGTTGTCGAGGCCGAGAAAGCCCCCTTGGAAGATGTCGTTCTCGTCAGCGTCTTTGCGGTTGAGCCACCAGGTGAAGTTCATGAGCAGTTTCTGGAAGACGCGCTCGAGGAAGAGCGTGTCGGTGCGGCCGTACATCTCGCGCTCGATGCGATAGACGCGCAGCGCCGCCCACGCGTGGACCGGCGGATTGACGTCGCCGAACGCCCACTCGTACGCCGGCAGCTGGCCGTTCGGGTGCATGTACCATTCGCGCGTGAGCAACAGGAGCTGCTCCTTCGCGAACGCCGGATCGATGAGCGAGAACGTCACGACGTGGAACGCGAGATCCCAGGAGGCGAACCACGGGTATTCCCATTTGTCGGGCATCGACAGCACGTCGTCGGCGTACATGTGCACCCATTCGTGATTGCGGCCATCGAGGCGCTCGGCGGGCGGCGGAGGCCCCGCCGGATCGCCTTCGAGCCAGCGCTCTACGACATAGCGATAGAACTGTTTCGACCAGAGCATACCCGCGAACGCTTGGCGCTGTATCGCGCGAAGGTCGTCGGACATCGGGAACGGCGTGATGCGCTCGTAGAACTCGTTGGCTTCCGCCTTGCGCTTGTCGAACAGATCGTCGAAGGCGGTGCCGAATGCGGCCGGCGGGGATGCGGGCGGCCCCGAGTGCAGACGCAGACGGATGACGCGACTGGCGCCGGGGTCGATCGCGAGCGCGTAGCGCAACGCACACTTCGTGCCTTCTCCGAGCGGGTTGACCGCATCGCTTTCGCCGTCGATGACGTAGCGGTGGAAGGCGTCCTTCACGTAATCGATCTCGTTGCGAACATCGAATAGCCGCTCGTAGTTCGTCTCGTTCTCGGTGAAGAGCGCCTGCGGCTCGCCCTCGCACTCGAGGAGCATGCGGCCGAGGCCCGGGTGAAGCGCTTCGACGGCGACGTGGGCAGCGTCGGTGGCCCGATGGAGCGACGGTCTCGGGCTTTGCGGCGCCCACGACCACGTGTTCCGGAACCAGAGCGTCGGCAGCACCTCGATCTCGGCTCGCTGCGGTCCGCGGTTCGTGATGGTGATGCGGATCGACACGTCGTCGACGTCCGCTTTTGCATACTCGACGAACGCGTCGAAGTAGCGGTCGCCGTCGAACACGCCCGTGTCGACGAGCTCGAACTCGGGATCGTTCCGCGTGCGCCGGCGGTTTTCGGCAAGGAGCGCCTCGTACGGGAACGCGGCCTGCGGATACTTGTAGAGGCACTTCATGTACGAGTGCGTCGGCGTGCTGTCGAGGTAGAAATAGCACTCCTTGACGTCCTCGCCGTGGTTGCCTTCGTTGCCGGTGAGCCCGTAGAGGCGCTCTTTGAGTATCGGATCCTTCTTGTTCCAAAGCGCGAGCGCGAAGCAGAGGAACTGGTGATCGTCGGAAATCCCGGCGATGCCGTCCTCGCCCCATCGATAGGCGCGCGAGCGCGCGTGGTCGTGGGGGAAATATTCCCACGCGGTGCCGCCGGCGCTGTAGTCCTCGCGCACGGTTCCCCATTGGCGCTCGCTCACGTATGGGCCCCAGCGACGCCAGCGCGCCGTGCCGGCGGCGTCATCGTGGAGACGTTGTTCTTCTTGCGTCAGCGCGGTCATGACCGTCTCTGCGCGGCCAATGTCATCCATGCCTCCACCGTTTGTGCCACCGACCATGCTTGCGCGATGCACCCGCCCGGTGCGTGCGGCGCGTCACCGTCAAAAACTTCGGCGATCTGCCCGAGCCCGTATGCGAAGAGCGCATCCCCGAGCGGCGCGAGCAGCATTTGGGCCGCGAGCGCGTCGCCGTACGCACGATAGTGCGCGACCGCGTACGGGCCGAGCAGCCAAGGCCAGACCGTTCCTTGATGGTACGCGCCATCGCGCCGCGATGGATCACCCTCATAGCGGCCGGCGTAGCGCGGATCGCTTGGGGCCAGCGTTCGCAAGCCGTAGGAGGTGAGCAGAGCGCGGCCGCATGCGTCGACCACTTTGCGCATCTGCGTCCGGTCGAGCAGCGGCTCCGGCAGCGAGATCGCGAAGATCTGGTTCGGCCGCAATGATGTGTCCGCGCCGTCCGGACCATCGAGGACGTCGGCGCAATAGCCGAGTTCCTCGCGCCAGAATCGCTCGAAGCCCGCCCTCGCGTCAGCGGCGAGGCCATCGAACTTGGCGGCCGATCCGGCCGCCATCGTCGCGAGCCGGCCAGCTGCGGCGAGCGCATTGATCCAAAGCGCATTCACCTCGACAGGTTTGCCGATGCGCGGCGTGATGACGGCGTCGCCGACCTTTGCGTCCATCCACGTGAGCTGGACGCCCGCTTCGCCGGCTGCGAGCAGCCCGTCCGCTCCATCCACCTTGATGCCGTGACGCGTGCCGCGCACGTGCCAGTCGACGATCGTTTCGACGATGGGCAGCATCTCGCGCGCGAATGCGGCGTCTCCGGCACTGCTCGCGCACCGCTCGATCGCGATGACGTACGAGAGCGTTGCGTCGACCGTATTGTACTCGGGCGTTCCGCCGGCATCGGGAAAACGGTTCGGGATCATGCCGCGGTCGACGAAACGGGCGAACGTCCGGAGCACCGATCGGGCGACGTCGAACCGGCCGGACGCGAGCGTGAGGCCGGGGAGCGATATCATCGTATCGCGCCCCCAGTCCGTGAACCACGGGTAGCCGGCGATGACGGTATCGCCGTCGCCGCGCTTGACGATGAACTGGTCGGCTGCGAGCGCTAAGCGATCGATCCACGGCTCGTCTGCGCCGGCCGAGCGCCATGCTG
>JANWLL010000055.1 GCA_025450855.1 Vulcanimicrobiia bacterium | reverse complement strand
GGTGACGTCGAACGGTGCGACCCCGAACACCGGCATCGTCTGGATGACGAACCGGCCGGGCGACAAGTCGAGCTCGCAGGTCCAGCTCTTCGCGTACGACGCGACGAACCTTCAGCACAAGTTGTACCAAGCGAGCGTCGCTTATTGGACGAACCTTCACTCGCAGCCGTTCTTGACGCCGACCGCGATCGACGGACGCGTCTTCGTCGGCACGCCGAATAGCGTCGAAGAGTTCGGCCTGATCGGCACGCGTTCCGGCGTGCGCCGACCATCCATCAGATAGCTCGAAAAGAAGATAGGAGACCCATGTCACGATTCGGATTGCTCTTCGCAGCCGGCGCTTGTGCCGCGATCGCAGTCGGCTGCGCCTCACGCGCCGTGCCCCCGACTCAGGCGTCCGTCAGTCGAGGGGCGCTTCCCGCGCCTGTCGAGACGGGCTCGCCGGGGCCGCATCAACTCTTCGTCGCCGACGCGACGTCCGATGCGGTCATCGCATTCGATTGGTTCGCCAACGGCGACGTGACCCCCGAGCAAATGATCCAAGGACCGAGCACCGGGTTGACCGCGCCCCAGGCAGTCGAGGTCGATAATCGCGGCTTCGTCTACGTCGGCGACACCGGGCCGTCGGGTCCGAACATCAAAGTGTATAGCCCGAACGCGACGGGCGACGCCGCCCCGGCGCGCACGATCACGTCGAGCTCGATGACCGACGCACCGCTCGGACTTGCGATGGACCTCGCTCGCGACGTATACGTTGCAGCGCAGACCGATGGCGTACTCGTATTCGGGCCGGGCGTCAACGGAGTCGTCTCGCCCATCCGCTCGATCGCCGGTCCCGACACGGGGCTAACCGACGTCGTCGCGGTCGCGCTCGACGCAGCGAATAATGTCTTCGCGCTCGACGGCGCGACGCACGCCATCTCGGAATTCGCCGCTGGAGCGAACGGCGACGTCGCCCCGATCCGCACGCTCGCCGGTCCCAACACGGGGCTGGCCGCGGCAGTCGATTTCCGGGTCAACCGGACGGACGTCATCTATGTGTCCGACGGGCATCAAGTGCTCGTCTTTCCCGCGTCGCGGTCGGGGAACGGCAAGCCGTCGCGCACCGTACAGGCGATCGGCTGGAGCACCATCTTAGGGATCCAGATCCACGATAGCAACCTCGAGATGTCAGCGCTCGCGGATGCCGACGGCACGCCAGGTCTGCTCGACATGTCGCAGGCCGCGAAGGGCCAAGTCGTGCCGTCACGGATCATCAGCGGGCCGTCGACCGGTCTCGGCGGCCTCGACCGGATCAAGATCCACGACCTCGGCGGCTAAGCGCGGCAGCCTCCGAACTATTTGAGGCTCGTCGTCCCCTGGCCGATCACGTTGTCGTTGACGACCATGAATAGGATCACGGGCCCCGTGTACGGATGCGGTAGGTCGAAGAACATCGTCGCCTTGCCGTCGGCGTGCGGGTCGACGGATCCCGGATCGCACGTGTCGTCCGCGCTCGCGTCCGCGGTGACGATCGAACCATCGCTGAGCTGGATGTTGAACTCAGAGGGGTCGCACAGAAGCGGATCGTCGGAAGCGTTCGTGATGGCGAAGCCGAGCCGCAGCGTGTTGGAGCCGCCGGTCGCGACCGCGATGTCGCTGAATTGGAAGGTCACCTGCGTCTTCGAGCTCGTCGGCAGTGCGGTGTGATCCGGCGGCGACGGCGACGCCGACGACGAGCCCGATCCGCTCCCGCCGCAGCCGGCGATCGCGATGACCACTGAGCAGGCTGACACGACGATCGAACGATACATCACAGATCTTCCTCCGCGCGGCTTGGTTACGAAAAGCGTTTTCTCGCACCTCCCGCGAGCCGCGGCGCGGCATCGCTACATGGAAACGCGCTAAGCGGCTCGAACGCCACGGCCCAATGGCAACCGCATCGGGCGTTATCGCGACGGGCGAAGCCGAACTTCGCCGCTCGGTGACCATTTGGGGTTCATACGCCTGGGGCTATGCAGACGTCGGGGCGGACATCTACGTCGCGCTCGGACTCGTCATGGGCATCGCGATGGGCTACGCGAACATCGCGTTCGCGTTCGCCGGCATCGTCTACGTCTGCATCGGACTTGCGTACACGGAACTCGCCGCGGCGTATCCGGTTGCGGGCGGCGGTCAGTTCTTCGTCAACCGCGCGCTCGGCGATTTTGTCGGCTTCATCGCGGGCTGGGCCGTGCTGCTCGATTTCACGATCGACATCGCGCTCTTCGCATGGTTCACCATCGGCTATATCAGCTTTTTGATCCCGTGGCTCGGGGATCATCACGTCGTCTACTTCATCCTCGTCATCGGCGTGACGGCGTTCCTCACCGCGCTCAACGCGATCGGCGTCAAGCAATCGTCGCGATTGAACGAGGTCGTCGGCCTCATCGACGTGTGCACGGAGACGTTCATCCTCGTCTGCGGTTTCACGCTCGTCTGGCATCCCGAAGTGCTGATCCATACGATGCAGACGCACGCGCCGACGACGGATGACCTTCTCAAAGGCATCTCGCTCGCGATCATCTCGTTCGTCGGGCTCGAGAGCATCTCGCATGCCGCCGAGGAGACGCAGCGGCCCGCGAGCGTCATGCCCCGTTCGTCGGTCGCGCTCATACTCACGATCCTCATCTTCGCGCTCGCGTATTCGAATCTGGCGCTCGGCATGACGGCGGTCGACCCGGCGACGCATCAAGTCGTGCCGATGTACCAGTACATAGGCAGCGCCGATCACAACGACAAAGCCGTCGCCGTCCTCGCGAGCCAAATACCGGTCGTCGGCGTGTTCTTCGCCCTCTACATCCCGATCATCGGCGCGCTGCTCGTTCTCATCTCCAGCAATTCAGGCGTCTTCGGCGCGTCGCGCATCGCGTACTCGATGGGCAAGTTCCGTCTGTTGCCGTCTTTCTTCCAGACGACGCACCCGAAGACGCAGACGCCGCTCATCTCGATCCTCATCTTCTCAGGATTCGCCGTCGTATTGCTCTCTGTGGCATTCGTACAGGGCAACGGCGCCCTCAACTTCCTCGCCGATCTTTATGCGTTCGGCGCCGCGCTCTCGTACACGCTCGTCTTCGTCGCGCTCATCGTCTTGCGGTTCACCGATAGCGCCGCTCCCCGCCGCTTTCGCATGCCCTGGAACATCCCGATGACCATCGCCGGCAGACGCGGCGACCTTTCGCTGCTCTCCGTACTCGGTCTGCTCGGCATCTTCGCGATCCTCATCTTCACGCTCATGACGCACGTATACGGACGCATCGCGGGCCCGACGTGGGTGATCCTCGGCATCATCGGTTATATGTTCTACCGCAAACGTAACGGGGCACCGATCTTCGGCAGTCTCAAGCGCGATTGGGTGAAGCTCCACGAGAAGACGCTGACGAGCGCCGGCGAGCTCGATATGCTCGACGAGTACCGTGAGTCGGTCGCCCGCGACGCGGGCGAAGCCACGGGGAAAGCGTAATGGCGATCGCGAGCGTCAACCCGGCCACGCTCGAGACGCTCAAGACCTTCGACGCGCTCGACGCCGCGAGCATAGAGAAGAAGGTGGCAGCGGCTGCAGCCGCGTTCGAGAGCGGCCGCGCGACACCCATGCGCGTTCGCGGCGAATGGCTTTCGGCCGCCGCCGACGTGCTCGACACCGACAAGCGCCGTTTCGCGGAGTTCGCCGTGCTCGAGATGGGCAAGCCGATCCGTCAAGCGATCGCCGAGGTCGAGAAGTGCGCGTGGGTGTGTCGCTACTACGCGGAGCACGCTGCGTCGATGCTCGCCGAGGAGCGGATAGCCACGGACGCCGCGGATAGCTACGTCCGCTTCGATCCGCTCGGCGTCGTGCTCGCCGTCATGCCGTGGAACTTCCCGTATTGGCAGGTCTTCCGGTTCGCTGCGCCCGCGCTCATGGCCGGTAACGCCGGCCTATTGAAGCACGCGTCGAACGTGCCGCAGTGCGCGCTTGCGATCGAAGAAGTATTTTCACGAGCCGGCGTGCCGCGCGGCGGATTCCAAACGCTCCTCATCGGAGCGGCCGCTGCGGAAACCCTCGTCGATGACGAGCGCATCGCGGCGGTCACGCTCACCGGGAGCGAACCCGCGGGCAGCAGCGTCGCGTCGCGCGCGGCGAAGCGGATAAAGAAAGCGGTGCTCGAGCTCGGCGGCAGCGATCCGTTCATCGTCACGGGGACGGCCGACGTCGCGGCGGCGACCGCGACTGCGGTCACCGCTCGGACGATCAACAACGGCCAGTCGTGCATCGCCGCGAAGCGGTTCATCCTCGACTCGTCGATCGCCGACGCCTTCGAACGCGGCATGGTCGCGAGGTTCGAACAGCTCGTCGTCGGCGATCCGATGGACGAGAAGACCGATATCGGGCCGCTCGTCAACGAGGACGCCGTCAGGGGAATCGACGAGCAGGTGCGCCGCCTCATCGACGCCGGCGGGAAAGTGCTGACGGGAGGCGCGCCGCTCAAGCGCAAGGGCTGCTACTACGCGCCGACGATCGTCTCGAACGTCGATCCGTCCTGGCCGATCGCTCAGGAAGAGTTCTTCGGGCCGGTGGCGCTCTTGTTCACGGTCGCTTCGGTGGCGGACGCCATACGCGTCGCGAACTCGACGACGTTCGGACTTGGCGCAAGCGCCTGGACGCGCGACGACGCAGAGCGCGACTCGCTCATCCGCGGCATCGACGCGGGCGCGGTCTTCATCAATGGCATGGTGAAGTCGGATCCGAGGCTGCCGTTCGGCGGCATCAAGCATTCGGGCTATGGGCGAGAGCTCGGCACGCTCGGCATTCGAGAGTTCGTCAACGCGAAAACCGTCTGGATCGGGCCAGCAAAGACGTAGGTCAGCAAGGCCTGTAGCGGTCGAGCTTTAGCTCGACCGGCCGAGCGCAGCTCGGCAACAAGGAAAACGACCGCTCCTGCGAGCGGTCGTCGTTCGTTGAGCGAAGCGCTCTTCAGTGAAGCGACGCGAGCTTGACGCTCTTGGCGCCGAGCGCTTGCGCGAGATCGTAGAACGCCTGATTGCTGATCGTGTGGTACATGAGGTCCGCATGCTTGCCGAGCGACGGATCCTTGTCGATGTCGTCCATCACGGCGTTGTGGATGCCGTGCGAAACCGCCTTATCGAGCAGAAACTCTATCTGGAACGTGCCGTCGGCGGCGGTTCCCGCCTTGACGAGCGTCGTCGCGAGATCTTTGCCGGTGAGCATCTTGTCGGGAGCAGGGAGCATCACGCCGGCCGCTGTCGCATGTTTGAGCGAGTCGTTGACGGCGAAATCGAACGTCGTGAGCCACTGCGTGACGGCGGCCTTGCCGTATTGCGTCTGGAGCTTGCCGACCTCGGCGTTGACGGTATCCTTGCCGACCATCGAGACCAGCGCTGCGGCGGTCGAGTAATGGGTGGCGCCACCACCGGCAGCGACGAGCGATGCGGTGACCGTGAGCGCGGGCGCGCCGGTGTAGACCGGACCGCCGAAGCGACCTTGCATCGCGGAGCCGCTCATCATGCTGTCGGCGTATGCCACGGAGCCGACCGAGCAAGCAGCCGCCGCGGCGATCGCCGCGAGCGTGCGGATAGAAACCATGCCGTTCTCCTTCGGAGTTGTGAAGTGAATTGGTACTCGTCTTGTCTACGGGTGAAAAGCGCGCTCGGATCACATTGGTCCACATGAAGGGAGCCATTGATCGGCAACATCCCCCGCCGTCGCGTTCATCGTGGCGGGGGTGGGCGAGGCGAACTCACTCCTAGCCGTCTTCCATGTAGGCGCCCAACCAGCGAAGGGCGCTATCTTCGTCGTTGAACAAGCCGACGCGGACGTCGAGCTTTGCGCCGGCCCGTTGAAATGCTTTGCGTAAAGCGGATCGCCGCCTGACTCGATGAACGCGCACGTCCGGCCGAACTTCTTGCCGAGTCCTTCGAGCAGGGCATGCACGCGTACGTCGATCGTCGCGTCGCGGAAGGTCACGCTTGCATCGCGTGCATCGACGACGAGGACACAATCGTCCGGCACATTGGGATCGTCGCGAACGGCATCGTAGACGGAGCGACGCTCAGCGAGCGAGACGTCACCCGAGACGATGAGGCGGAGTATCTTGCCGTCGATCGTGTAGGAGAGCAACGGTACGCGGCTGGCATAGGGTATCTAGAGACAGGACTGGATGACGCTGAGCGGATGACGAAGGCCATGCGCACCCCTATACTCTCCCACACTCATCGCCTGGTAAGAACCTAGCGCTTTCACGCCGTCCAGGACGCTCGAAGTACCAGGGTTGCGTGAAACGGTGCTCCTCCAGTGACTTATCCAGTGGTCAGACAAGCTCTTGAACACCGTCCCCGCAACGTACTCGTATCCTGTCGCCCACACGTCGGTCGCGGAAGATCCCGATACCGAGACGAGGGCTGAACGAACACCCGGATTCGGGTTCTGGTGGATGCTCCAACTCTGACCGTCGAAGCGCTCGGTCAGCGGGTGATCGCCGGCAAATCCCACGGCCCAGACATCGGTGTCGTCGATCACGTTGACGGCTTGCAATCCCGACGTATTTCGAAACGGCGCCGGTTGTGACTCCCATGCCTGGCCGTTCCAGTGATAGACGAAGGGCTTACGGCCGGTCATCTCGCCAACCGCCCAGGCCTGACCGCTTGCGGAGATGGAGATTCCAGCGAGTCCGAAGCCTGGCGAACGCCAAGAGTATAATTTCCAACCGCCGCGGTTATGATGCCACGCTACTTGATACGTCGGCGCATGAGCGTAATGAGATGTAGAGCTGCCGAGAACCCATACGTCATTCTCCTGACCCGGATCGACGGCGACCGCGTTCAGCTCCTCGTCCGTGCCGCCGAGGGTCGGCACCTCGACTTCGCTCCAAATCGAACCGTTCCATCGAATGGCGAAGAACTCGATGTTGCCGACCTTGTCGCCCTTCGAGCCGACCGCCCAGACGTCAGTCGCGCTGAATGCTGCCGCACTGGTTAGGTTGACGTAGTTTTCTGTCGGCGCAGGAACAACCGTCCAGTTCGCACCGTCGAAGTGCTCGACGAGCGCTTGATACTGCCCGCCGTGCGGTCTAAACGCACCTGCCGCCCAGAGATCCGTCGGCCCGGTGCCGGCAATAGCATCGAAATACGATTCGACGCCTGGCTCTTGTGGCTGCACGACCATCGCCTTGCAGATCGACGCCATCGCCGGTGAGGACATCATGAAAACGGTGAAGACGAGGACAACGCTGCCATATATCAGTCGCATCATTTGCAATCTCGATTCGGAACGCGG
>JANWLL010000054.1 GCA_025450855.1 Vulcanimicrobiia bacterium | reverse complement strand
ATGCGCGGCGTGTCAGTCGCGGTTCTCGAGGCACATCATGCCGGCTGGGGTGCGAGCTCGCGCAACGGCGGGATGGTGCTCACCGGGCTGAAGCAGCCTGCCTCAGCGCTCGTCGGCAGATTCGGGATCGGCCGCGCGCGCCAGCTCTTCGATGCGTCGCTCCGGTCGATCGACTGTGTCGAGCGGATCGCGCGCGAAGAATCGATCGAGTGCGATTTCAGCCGTTGCGGGCACGCCGAGGTCGCATGCAAACCCCGGCACTTCGATGCGATGCGCAAGGAAGCCGAACTGCTGGCGACGAGCTTCGGGCATCCCGTGCAGATCGTCGATCGCGGGCATCTCGGCGCGCTGATCGCGTCTGATACGTATCACGGCGCCGTCGTCGACACCGCGAGCGCGAGGATCGATCCGGCTCGGTTCGTCTTCGGACTGGCAGAAGCGGCAAATCGTCGCGGCGCGGCTATCGTTCAAGACGCTCCGGTGACGTCGATCGAAAAAATAAAAGGCGCGGGCTACTCTGTCACGACCGGGCGCGGTGAGCTTCGCGCGGGCAAAGTGCTCGTCGCGAGCGGTGCCTACACGGGAGCGGCCAGCGCCTCGATCGCCCGGCGCGTCATCGCCGTCGGGTCGTACGTCATCGCCACCGAACGACTCGACGAACACCGGGCATCAGCGCTCATCCCGAGCGGGCGCATGATCTTCGATTCGAACAACTTCCTCCATTACTATAGGCTGACGCCCGATCGAAGGCTGCTCTTCGGTGGACGAGCGGCATTCTTCCCAGCCGACGAGCGAACGGTTCGCGACAGCGCCGAGATTCTGCGCAAAGGCATGGTCGGTGTATTCCCGCAGTTGCGCGAGGCGCGCATCGACTACGCCTGGGGAGGCTCGATCGACTTCGCGTTCGACGTGCTGCCGCACGCGGGCGCTCATGACGGTCTGTACTACGCGCTCGGTTATGCCGGTCACGGCGTCGCGATGGCGACATATCTCGGCGAACGCATCGCGAGCGCGATGGCCGGCGGCGGCAAGGCGGAAGAAGCACTCGATACGGGTCCGCTCCCCGCACCTCCGCCCGGAATAACAGGCAGCGCGCCGTGGTTCTTGCCGCTTGCGGGCGCCTGGTATCGCCTGCTCGACTGGGCGAGCTGAGGACAGCGTGGATCTGCGGCACAACACGCTCTCGAAGCTCGATGCGATCCTGATCGCCGTCGCGGGGACTGCGCCGGCGAATTCGCTCGCGGTGAGCACCGGTGCGCTCGTCGTCGCCGTCGGCCTGTTCGGACCCGGCGCGATCCTGTTCGGCGCGCTCTCGATGTTCGGCATCGCGATCGCGTACTTCTATCTCAACGTCTGGCGTTCGGACGCGGGTGCGGCGTACGCGTGGGTGGGCCGCAGCCTCAATCCTTACCTCGGGTTTTTCGCCGGCTGGGCGCCGCTCGTCGCAAATCTCATCTATATGGTAGCCGGTTCGCTGCCGGCGGCTGAGGCGACGCTCGATCTCGTCGATCCGAGCATCGCGCAGAACCCGCTCGCCGTCACCGCGGTCGGCGCAGCGTGGTTCGTCCTCATCGCGATCATCGTTCTCGCCGGCATCCACACGACCGCCGAATTCCAGAAGATCGTCACCGCGATCGAGATCCTCGGGATCCTCTTGCTCGCAGTCGTCGGGCTTGTCGAAGGCATCCGGACGGGCCATCTTTTCTCGATCCAGTGGCTCTCGCCGTTCCCCGGGTCGCTCCGCGCGTTCATGGCCGGCGCGCTTATCTCGCTTTTCTACTTCTGGGGTTGGGATACGAGCCTCAATCTCACCGAAGAGACCGTCGATCGCAACCGGACCCCGGGCATCGGCGCCATCGGCGGCATGTTCATCATCCTGACGCTGTTCATCGTCACGCAGATCGCGATCCAGATGACGTTGACCCAGGCGCAGATCGTGGCAGCGAACGCGAACGTGCTCGTCGTCTTCGCCGATGCGATCCTACCGAGGCCGTGGGGCGATATCGCGATCATCGTCGTCATCGTGAGCACGGTCGGATCGCTCGAAGCGTCGCTGCTCGTGGCGAGCCGCACGATGCTTTCGATGGGCCGCGACCGCGTGCTCTCACCGAGATTCGCCGAGCTGCACCCGCGCTTCCAGACGCCATGGTTCGGCAGCATCCTCTTCGCCGTGCTCACGCTCGCGTTATTCGTCGCCGCCGCGTTCAGCAACCGTCTGAGCGACACGCTCAACGAGTCGGTGAACGCGATCGGGGTGCTCATCGCCGTCTACTTCGGGCTCGGCGGTTTCTCGTCGGCGTGGTATCACCGGCGGCTCTATGCGACGGACAAGCGCGCGCTTTGGCTGCGCGGCATCTGGCCTGCGGTTGCCGGCGCGTTCTTGCTCGTCGTCGCGGTAGAACAAGTGATCAATGCTGGGCTGGTCGGCTCGTCCGTGACGATCGGGTTGCTCGCTGCCGGCGCCATCCCGCTCGTCATCTATAGGCTCAAGCAGAGGAGCTCTTATTACACGGAGCCGATGGAAGTGCACCCGGGCTGATGACGCTTGACGGAGGTATGTCCGAGGTTAACAGCGGATTATTCCAGCAAGATGTCGGCACCGGTAAAAGGCAAATCGCCGGCCAACATGAGCGAAGCGACACGTGCATGTCTGTACGCGGTCGTCGATCGCTTTAACACCGACGAGCCGTTTTGGGGCGCGTTCATCCCTGTAGCGGACCTCACCGAGATCGGCGACGACTCATTCTGCGTGGCATTTCAAAGCCGCGACTTGCGGCTTACCATTCGCGGGTCGCTCATCCGCGGGATCGGCGAAATCTCGCCGATCGTGCCGAGCATCGTCGTCGGCGCGACGCACATCGGCGAAGAGCCCATTCCGCAAAGCTGGCATCGCGTCGATTGCGCGGTCGGCGATGACGGTAAGTTCGTGACGTCGAACTTCCGCTCGGCCATCGAGTCGGCCATCTCCGACCTCGAGTAGCTGACCTTTGGAGCGGTCGACCGTAAAGGTCGACCGCTCCATCCCTATCGCGTAAAGGTCGACCGCTCCATCACCATATGGTGTTAGGCGGCTCACAGTGGTCTGAGACTGTGCGCTAGGAAGATGCGTTGACTGTAACATGAGGGGTATTATGCCAGCACCGGGGGTCTTAACGCATCTTGATCAGCACTCGACACATCGTAGCCGCCGCCGTCGCTTTAGCCGCGCTTGCGTGCACGCGGATGCCCGCCTTCGGCTCGCCGACCCAAGCGGTCGCCGGCGAACCGACCGTCACTGTGGTAAATCAGCGCCTTGCATCGTTGGTAGCGACCGAGCAGCCGCCTTCTCGCCAGCCTGGAATCCGCGTGAACAACCCCGGCGCTCGATTTGCGGCCGTAACTGAAGCTAAGCCGTTCCACCTCGCGCCGCTTCTCCTCGAATTGGCGGGGCGCTACAACCGCGCCGAGCGCCTGCTTCATTTCCAGAGCAACGGCTTTGACGCCAACTTCTGGGGCGTGGTCGGCGGCGGTCGGGTTCGCCTCCGTTATAGCGTCAAATTTTAGCTTTCAGCTTCGCCGGCTGGTAGACAGCACCAGAGTTGGGTATTACCTAAAAGGACCCGACACCGATCCCGCGGAGACACCGTGGCAATAACGGATGCTCAGCTCGGCTCGGCGAGACCAGGAAGTCATCTCCTACAGTTCTACTCCGCCGATCCGGGTCAGCTCGCGCGTAACGTCGGGAAGTATTTCTCCGACGGGTTCGAGATTGGTTGCACGGCGGTGCTCCTCGCGACGAGAGCGCACCGAGACGCCATCCTCGCCGAGTTGAAAGACGCCAATTGGTCGCCTGACGCGCTGCAGCGAGAAGGCCTGCTCCACGTCCTCGATGCCGAGCAGACGCTCGCGCGGATCATGGTCGCCGGCTGGCCCGATCCGCAGCGCTTCGAGAATGTCATCGCCACCGCAGTTCGAAACGCAGCCACGCACGACCCGAGTGAGGACGTTCGCGCGTTCGGCGAGCTCGTCGGGCTGTTGTGGACCCAGGGGCAGTTCCCCGCTGCGATCCGCCTCGAACAGCTCTGGAACAGCTTCCAGGCGCGCGAGCGCTTCAGTCTCTACTGCGCGTATCCGGTCGATCCGTTCGGGAGCGACTTCGAGGCCGGCATCATCGATCCGCTGCTCTGCGCTCACACGCACGTCGTGACGAACGACGGATCGGCGCGCCTCCAAACGGCGATCGATCACGCGATGCGCGACGTGCTTGACTGCGCCGGCCGACAACGCATCGCTGAGCCGCACGGGCGAAAAGCGTGGGCGACCTTGCCGCCTGCGGAATCGGCGATCTTATGGCTGCGCAAGAACGAGCCCGAACACGCGGATGACGTCATCGCTCTCGCGCGGCGCTATTACGAATCGGCGACTGTGTCCGATGAAGATCGCGGCGGTCGACCGTAAAGGTCGATCGCTCCATTAACCTCGTTTGTAAGGTCGCGGCGGTCGAGCTGAAGCTCGACCGCTCCCTCTATCTTCCGTTAGAGCTTGCGGGCGATCGGGAGGACGGCGCGGACTTCGGTGCCATAACCCGGAGTCGGACGGATCGTCGCGCCTTCCGAGAGCTCGGTGATGAGATAGATACCGCGCCCGCCTTCCGAGAGAAGATCCTCCGGAAGCGTCGCCGGCATCGGGCGCATGCCGGGGCCCGTGTCGCGGATCGTCACGATCGGTTTTTCACCCATCCAATCGACGTCGACTTCGACGAGCCCCGGTGCGTGCTCGACCGTATTGGCGAGGATCTCGCCGAGGATGAGCTCGCCGGTGAAGACCTGCTCCGGATCGACGGCCAGCCGGCGCAAGTACGCCATGATCTCGTGGCGCGAGGCGTGCGCCGTGAACGCGTCGCTCGAGTGGAAGCGCCACGTCCGCTTGAGACCCGAGGCGTCCGCAGACACGGCGTCGTGGTCGATATGCGAGAACTGCAAGAGCATGAGCGCAGCATCATCGAGCGGCGGACGGCCTCGGAAGATGAGGTCTTTCACCGCCAGGGCAGGCCGCGAGATCGTCGTGTTGCCGACGACGAGCGCGACCGCCTCGGCAAGCCGCTCCTCGACGCCGAGCACGTCGTGCGAGAATTCGACGAGGCCATCGGTGTAGAGCGCGACGACCGCATCGGGTTTTATGGGCACGACGTGATTGACGACGTCGATCGCATCGCCGATGCCGAGCGGTAGCTCGCCGGTGGGCAGATGCATCGCGGGCCTGTTGCCGTCGTACGCGATCATCGGGGGCGGGTGCCCGGCTGAAGCATACGTCATGCTCGTGCGCGCCTGATCGACGAAACCGACGAGCGCCGTCACGAGCGTATCGGGATCTTGGCGGCGCAAGATGCGATCCGTCTCTTCCAATATCTTCGCCGGATCGTCCATCCGGTGCGCAAGGGTGAAGATCGCTTGGCGTAGTCGTCCGACGACGACCGAAGCCGAAAGCCCGTGGCCGGCGACGTCCCCGATCGAAAAGCATATGCGGCTGTCGGGCACCTCGAACGCGTCGAACCAGTCGCCGCCGACGAGCGCGTCGCGCTCGGCCGGCAGATAGACGGCATCGAGTCGCATGCCGGTCGGCTTCGGCAGCTCTTTCGGCAAGAAGACGTCTTGCAGAGTCTCCGCGATGCGTTTCGTCCGCTCGAGCGCTTTCTTCTGAGCGTCGATGTCGACGTTGCTGCCGTACCAACGCACGATCGTGCCGATCGCGTCGCGCAGCGGTTCGGCGCGGGTCAAGAACCAATGGAAGAGTCCGTCGTTGCGGCGCAGCCGGAACTCCATCTCGAAGGAATCGCCCGTCGCGATCGAATGCGGCCAGCGCCGCATGACTTCGAGGAAGTCGTCCGGATGATGGGCGGCCTGCCAGCCCCAGCCCGACGCCTCATCGGGCGTCTGCCCGGTATACTCGTACCAGCGGCGGTTGTACCAGTCGATCCAGCCCTCCGAGTCGGCCGTCCAGCAGATGACGGGGATGGCCTCGGCCAAAACGCGGAAACGCCGCTCGGAGTCGATGAGCAGCGCTTCACGCTCGCGCAACGCTTCATCGGCGCGTTTGAGCGCATCGATGTCGATCGCCGTGCCGTACCAGCGCACGACTTCGCCGTCCGAATCGAACATCGGCGCCGCGCTCACGTGCAGCCAGACGTATTGGCCGTCCGGGCGGCGCACGCGGGCTTCAAGCGTCATCTCCGTGCTTGTCTTGAGCGCGTGCATGAGGATGGCGACGGTCGTCGCGAGATCGTCGGGGTGCACGATCTTGCGCCAGGCAAGATCGAGGACTGCGTCTTCAGCGAAGCCGCTGAACTCGAGCCACCGGCGATTGACGAATTCGACGGTGCCGTCGGCACGCGCCGTGAAGATCATGCCGGGCATCGTGTCGGCGGCGGTTCTCCACGCTTCGAAGCCCTCGTCGCTGATGATGACCGTCAACCCGAGTGACCTTCCATGTGACGGAGGTAGTCTCGAAGATACGAGCGACCGCGCGAACATGTTCCAGTTCGGCGGCGGTACGATATTAAGCGTTTCGTTTTAGGGGAGGGGCGAGGCCTTCTACGTCTTCGGCGCGCCGAGCACGTCGAGCTCCCGCCCAAGCATTCCCGACGCGAGGTTCGTCTCGATGACCAGACCAAGCGTGCCAAGCAAGAGCAGCAAAACGCCCATGACCGTCAGCACGACCGCAAGCCACGGCACGAGCGATTGCATCACGTTGTCGAGTGCGATAGTCAGGCTCGTGACGATGAAGAATCCGATCGCGGCGTAGTACGCCGACAACGCGCGTGCGACGTAGATCGAACGTTTGCGATACATGCGCAAGATGTCGGTCAGCTCGGCGCTCGCGCTGCCGCTCATCGCTTTACCATGCACGGCGAGGTGGTCGCCGAGCGCGCGAGCGCGATCGACGATGCGGCCGAGGCGCGTCAACGTCGAAGCGACGAGATTACCGCTCGCGAGGATGAGGATCGCCGGCGTTATCATCGCCGAGATGATCGTGAGCGACGACTGCGGCGTGTGTGAGATGAACGGGTTCATCGAGCGCGTCGTTCCCACGGCGGCGCGGCCGTGCCTTTCGGAGCGCCTTTTTCACAGGTGTCTCATCGAGGCCTCAAGCATCTGTAAGGTTGCGGAGGTACCCTGTGAGCGATATGATAACCCGAACTCCGTCCGAGCCAGAAGTGACCCTGGCAGACGAAACACCCGTAGACGATCAGCCACGGCGTCCCGCACGAGGGGGCTCTCGGCCTCGCTGGTGGATCCTGCCGCTCCTCGCCATCATCCTTATCATAGCGATCTGGCTCATCGTCCGCCTCCTGAACGGCGGCACGAAAGCGCCGCGCTACGTCAGCGCGCCCGTCGGCTATCAGACCATAAGCGCGACGGTCGAAGAAACGGGCACCGTCAACCCCGTCGACGAGGTCGACGTCGGTACGCAAGTCTCGGGCACGATCGCGACGCTCGGCGTCGACTTCAACTCGATCGTGCACAAGGGCCAAGTGCTCGCGACGCTCGATCCGACGTCGCTCGAAGCGGCATCGCTCCAAGCGCACGAGAGCGCCGCCGCATCGCAATCGAACGCGGCCGCCGCACAGTCGACGGCTGCGCAATCAGCTTCGGCCGTTCAAAGCGCGCAGGCGAACGTCGCCAAAGCGGCTGCGGCGCTCACGCTCGCACAGGCGACGCTCGCACGCGATCACCAGCTGCTCGCGCGCGGCTTCATCGCGCAGAGCCAGATGGACGCCGACACGGCGGCCGAGAGCGCCGCAAAGGCCGACCTCGAAGCGGCACAAGCGTCCATCTCGACCGCGTCCTACCAGCACAACGCGAACCTCGCACAGGCGCAAGCGGCGCAGTCACAATCGGATGCGAGCCAGGGTCAGGTCCAGCAGTCCGATTACAATCTCGCGCGTGCGATAATCACGAGCCCGATCGACGGCATCGTCGTCGCTCGCGACGTGAGCGTCGGCCAGACGGTCGCGGCGTCGTTCCAGACGCCGACGCTGTTCGTCATCGCATCGAGTTTGCGCGATATGCAGATCGATACGTCGGTGAGCGAAGCGGACGTCGGACAGCTGCGCACGGGCGCGACCGCGCGCATCACCGTGCCCGCATATCCGAATACGCCGTTCAACGGCACCGTGACGCAAGTGCGCGTCAACCCGACAACGGTGCAAAACGTCGTCACGTACGACGCGATCGTCGCCGTCCACGACGAATCAGCGCGGCTCAAGCCCGGGATGACGGCCGATGTCGTCATCGCCGTGCAGACGAAGAACCACGTGCTCGCGATACCCGCGGCCGCGCTCCTGTTCCGGCCTCCTAGTCAGAGCGGTCGGGGCGGCGCCGGCGGTCAAAGCGGCGGCGGTCAAAGCCAAGGCCAAGGCGGGCAGTCGAGCGGCCAAAGCGGTCAAGGCGCTCAGGGCCAGTCGGGCGGCGGCCAATCCGGCGCCGGCGCGCAAGGTCAAGGCCAGAGCGGCGGCGGTTCCGGCGGAGCCGTCGCAGGAGCGCCCGGATCGCATGCATCGATCTACGTCCTTCGCGCCGGCCAGCCGGCGCGCGTCCGCGTGATGCTCGGCGTCAACGACGGCCGCTTCTACGAGATCCGCAGCGGCGATCTTCGAGCGGGCGATCGCGTCATCGTCGGTCTGCTCCAGACCGATCAATACACGACCTCAAATCCGGTCGCGGGAGGCGTGGGCTTCGGCCGATGAGCGCCGTCATCGACACGCGCAAGCTGCGCAAGGTCTATCGCGTCGGCGCCGAGGACGTCGTCGCCCTCGACGGCGTCAGCGTCCGCGTCCGAAGCGGCGAGTCGGTCGCGGTCATGGGGCCGAGCGGCTCGGGCAAATCGACGTTCATGAACCTCATCGGCTGTCTCGATCAGCCGACGAGCGGCGCGTACTTTCTCGAAGGCCAAGACGTATCGCACCTCCACGGCGATAAGCTCGCGGAGGTCCGCAGCCGCAAGATCGGGTTCGTGTTCCAAGGGTTCAACTTATTGTCGCGCAGCTCGGCTGCCGAAAACGTCGAGCTGCCGCTCACGTACTCCGGCGTGCCGCACGAAGAGCGCCGCGAGCGGGCGGCGAGCGCGCTGAAGGCGGTCGGCCTCGGGCATCGCATGAACCATCTGCCGTCGGAGCTGTCCGGCGGACAACAGCAGCGCGTCGCGATCGCTCGCGCGCTGGTCAACGATCCCGCGGTCATCCTCGCCGACGAGCCGACCGGCAACCTCGATAGTCACAGCAGCGAAGAGATCATGCGGCTGTTCCTGCGCCTCAACGACGAACGCGGCATGACGATCGTCATCGTCACCCACGAACACGACATCGCGAACTGGACGGCGCGCATCGTCACCTTCCTCGACGGCCACGTCGTCGACGATCGTCCGAGCGCGCAAGTCGCTGCGGCGAGGGGAAGCGCATGACCGCCGGCGGTCTCCTTCGTGTCGCGTGGCAGTCGCTCGTGCGAAATCCGTTCCGGTCGCTGCTCACGATCCTCGGCATCATCATCGGCGTCGGGGCCGTCATCACGTCGATGGCGATCGGCGCGGGCGCGCAAGCCGCGGTGCAGGCGCAGCTCGCGCGCCTGGGCAGCAATCTCATCGTCGTCGTCCCCGGAAGCATCATCACGGGCGGGGTGCAGCTCGGTTCCGGTGCGCGTCAATCGTTGAAGATCGCGGACGCACAGGCGATCCAGCAGGACGTTCCCGACGTCGCATACGTCGCGCCTCAATCGGGGACAAACGCGCAGGCAGTCGCCGGCGGCAACAACTGGGCGACGTCGATCACCGGCACGACCCCGGATTGGCTGCAAGTCGAGAGCTACACGATGGCGTCGGGCCGGTTCATCACCCAAGCCGACGAGACGAGCGGGGCGAAGACAGCCGTGCTCGGCGCGACCGTCGCGCAGAATCTGTTCCCGTCGAGCGATCCGGTCGGCAAGACGGTCATCGTGAAGAATGTGCCGTTCTTGATCGTCGGCGTGCTCGCGGCGAAGGGCCAAAGCGGTTTCGGCCGCGACCAGGACGATCAAATCGTCGTGCCGCTCAGTGCGATGCAGCTCCGGCTCAACGGCCAGAACTGGCTTGGCGTCATCCTTATATCAGCCGATTCGCCGGACGCGGTCGACAGCGTCGTCAGCTCGACCGAAGCGCTGCTTCGTCTCCGCCACGGTTTGACGCCCCGCCAGCCCGACGACTTCTCGGTGCGCAACATCGCGAACGTCCAGCAAGCGGCGAGCGCGACCTCGCAGGTGCAATCGCGATTGCTCGCCGGCATCGCGGCGGTGTCGCTCGTCGTCGGCGGCATCGGCATCATGAACATCATGCTCGTGTCGGTGACCGAGCGGACGCGCGAGATCGGCATCCGGATGGCGGTCGGCGCGCGCGAACGCGACATTTTGTTGCAATTCCTCGTCGAGGCCGTGCTGCTGTCGTGCGTCGGAGGTGCGATCGGCGTTGCCGCCGGCATCGGGGCAGCCTACGCCACCGCGCAAGGCGCGGGTTGGCAGGTGCTCATCGTGCCGGCTTCCGTGCTGCTCTCGTTCGGATTCGCGGCGGCCGTGGGCATCGTGTTCGGATTCTACCCGGCGCGTCGCGCCTCGCAGCTCAACCCGATCGAAGCGCTCCGCCACGAATAGGCGTGTCCTCGCATCCAGAGAAGGGGAGCGGTCGAGATTTATCTCGACCGCCGCGGCCTTGCATTCGTAGAGGATAGTATCCGAGCGCCGCATCGTGCTCCCGCATGCGGTAGGAGGCCCGGACGACTCGGATGGAATCGTGGGCTTCCTATGGATCTTACAAAATCGTTTCCTCGCAGTCCGCGTGCGACGCTCATGGGACTGCCGATGCTCCCGCGAACCATCGACAAGGCTCGCGCATCGATTGACGGCACGCTCGGTGAATACGTCTTCGGCGAGAAAAGCTCGTTCGACATGGCGCTTCTCGACTTCTTGGCCGTGAAGCCCGACGTGTTCCGCGAAGGCGTGCGCGCTTCTGTGGACGATGCCGCCGTCGAGAGTTGGGTGAAAGCCAACGCACGCACGTTCACCCCGGACGAGGCGGCGGTCTTCGCGCGCGTTTTCACCAACGACGGCGACGACGATGCCGACCGCGCGCGTTTCCAGGAACGCCGTGCGAAGCTGCCCGCCCACGTACAGCCACGCGTCACCGGCTGGGTCGATCTTCTCGACGTCGCTGAAGACAGGATCGCGTAGAAAAAGTGACCGTGCAAAGGAAACCAGCCGAGCTTCGCTCGGCCTACTACATACTGCCGATCCTAATCGCTGCGGTGGCGCTCGTAGCGGCTGCTCCAACGCCCGTGCCGATGCCGAGCGCGTCGCCTGTGCCGGCCGAGTCGCTGCCTCCGATCGCGGTCGAGATGTGCCAAGCGGAACCAGAAAGCCAGAGCAATCCGAATCTCCACGTCGGGATCTCGTTCCGCAACCTGCGCGATGAAGAAGCGACGACCGTCCGCTTCGACGTGTACGTCATCGACAGTTCCGGCAAGGTCGTGAACGTCCAGATTGTCAGCATCGACGGTCATTTCGGGTCGAACGTTTTTATTTCGCCGAAGCGCTCGCCCCTCACCGAAGAGATGCTCACCCAACCTGAATACCCGAGCTCTCCAGCTTGGAACATAGCGAACCATTTCGGATCAGGTGCCCGGACCGTGCGGTGCGAGGTCGATTCGGCCGAGTTCGCCGACCACACGGCATGGCAGCGCACGCCGCCGGAATGACCGCTGAAGTCGAGATGAATCTCGACCGCCCCCGGCGCCAAACGCTATATGAATGAAAGCGTTCTTCCAGGCGCTCTTCTAGTAGTAGGTCTAACGTCTCCAAAATCGGGCCCCCGATAGGTAACCGCCGCGCGCCGCTAAACAACCTTATTCTCGGAAAACTGAAGACGGCGCCGATTTTTCGCGTGCCGATGGGAGGAGACTCGAGTGAGACTATTCTCGCGCATCCTTGGTCTAGCAATCGTGGCACTGGCGCTGTGTTCGCAATCCGCGACGGCAGGCCAGCGCTACTACGGCACGCCGGTATACGTCACGGGGATTCCCGACCACGTCAATTTCGCCACGCTCCGTGAGCAGGCGCAGGCGGGTTCGACGGTACCGTTCTTCCAGAACACGGTCATGTCGCCGCTCGACGGCCACACGTACACATTCCAGATCATCGGAAGCGATCCGACGTTAGCCCCGGCATCGACCACGGTCCAGTATGTGCCGGTCGTACTCGTCGTCCATTTCTCGAACGGCGTAGTTCTCGATCCTCGCATGCCGGGATGCAGCGACACCGTCTCCGTGAAGTCGCGCTTCTTCAAGTCACCGCTCTTCACGAACGCGAACCTCGTCTCGAACGGCATCAACGTCGGCAACACCCAGATCATCGACGCATTCCAGCGAGCCGAGTTCTGGTCGTTGGTCGGTGGCACGGGCTATCACATGCTGCTCGCGCCGGCGAAGGCGATCAAAGTCGTCAACATCACCGCGCCCGCCGGTTCGACAACGGCTGGCGGGGCGTGCACAGGCTTGAACCACGACCTTGGTGAGATCCCGTTCGGCTCTTGGGATTCGATCATGCGCACGGAAGCCACCAAGTTCGCGACGCCGACAGAGCTCCCGGTCATCATGGCGTACAACATCGTGCTGACATCCGGCGGCTGCTGCATCATCGGCTACCACAACGCGTTCGGTACGGGCACCGGCACGCAGACGTACGCGTACGGCGCTTACACCGATCCTGGCATCTTCAGCCCCGGTCTCCAAGACATCCACGCGTACACGCACGAGCTCGGCGAATGGGCGAACGATCCGTTCGTCAACAACGCGACGCCGGCGTGGGGTCACGTCGGACAAGTCGGCGGTTGCCAGAACAACCTCGAAGTCGGCGATCCGTTGACGGGCACGCCGTTCCTCGTCACGAAGAACGGTTTCACGTACCACCCGCAAGAGCTCGCGTTCTTCGACTGGTTCTTCCGGACGCCGTCGAAAGGCACGGCCGCTAAGTACTCGTTCGAAGGAAGATTCACGACGACACAGGGCGTTTGCCACTGACGAGAATCATCACCCAGAGGTAAGGCCCACAGCGGTCGACCGTAAAGGTCGACCGCTCCATTTTTTCTTCGCGAAGGGAAGGCCGCGGCGGTCGAGATGAATCTCGACCGCTCCCAATAGATCCACGCGCGGCCGCGGCGGTCGAGATGAATCTCGACCGCTCCCTTGGCCGCTTCACAAGCCCTATGGCGACGTCGCGCGCTTAGCCCCATGACCTAGGTCCCACGAAAATCGCCGGTCGCTTGGCGCGCGAGCCGACGAGCGTTTTAACGCGATCTTGGCGTTGCGAACCGCCGAACGTATAGCGGTTGAAGCGCTCGACAGTATACCGCAAAAAACTGCAAAAAACACCTCTCTAGAACATCGGTCCCGTTCTCATATGATGCAGAATCGTCTGAAAATTCTCACAAAAATCTTGCCGAATAATTTTCGAAAAATTGAGGCGATTGGTCCGAAGGACACGCAAAGGAACGGTGTGAAATGACGCCACCTTCGTTTGAGCAGATCTTCGTCATGTCGTACGCGGCGACGCGTGACAACGGGCCGAAGAAAAGCGCAGGCGAATATCGGATGAAGTTGCATGCCCGTGTGGGCTTTGCAGTTTCCCGCTGCTTGAGGAGGAAAAACTAATATGCGAGTTACCCGAATTGGGTATGCGCTGGGCGTCGCCGCGGCGGTCGCGGTGTTCGCCGGCTGTTCCGGCAACGGATCGTCGCTCGGATCGGTCGCGCAGTCGCCGTCGATGGGCGGACAGTCGATCGTGAGAAATCACCCGGCGAGTGTTATCCCGTCGAGATTCCTAAAGGCGTTCCCGAACGGCAACTATCAGGTGACAGGCCACAACTGGCAATCGGTCAAGCCCGACGTGAACACAACGTACGTCATCGGCTGCCAGTTCTTCAGTGGCGTCTGCAACATGTACAAGCAGAACCACAACACGGTCGTCGGCCAGATCTTCGCAACATATCCGAACGATATCTGCGTTGACGCTGCCGGCAACGTCTACATTCCGGAAGGCACAGCGAACAACATCAACGTGTACCCGCACGGCAGCACGACTGTCTCGCGCACGCTGAGCGGTGACGGCCTCCAGCCGTCGACCTGCGCAGTCGGCAGCGATGGCACCGTGTATGTCGGCGACATCGTCGGCGCTCAGGTCCAAGTCTACGCGCCGGCCTCGAACACCCCCACCAGCTTCCTGAGCGAACCGAACGCGGTCAGCGGCGACGTCGGCGGCGTCTCGATCGACGAGCACAAGAACCTCGCGGTCACGTTCAGCGGCCCGTCGGCCGGCGCCGGTGTCGATGTGTATACGCATGCGCATCAGGCCGGACGTCATCTCCTGGTGAACACGAGCTCGGTCTCGGGCGTTACCTGGGATAAGCAAGAGAACGCGGTCATCACCGACCTCGGCATCTCGTCGTGGGAAGTCTTCAACGGCTCGGTCTGCAACACGCAGTCCGTTGGAAACTCGGGCGACGCGGTGTTCAGCGCGCTCAACAAGCCGAACACGCGCATCATCAGCGGCGACTTCCTGAACAGCGAACTCACGCAGCAGTCGTACGCGTTCTGCACGGGCGGCGGCACGATCCAGAAGGAATACACCTCCGGCTTCATCGCTGGTGATGATGTCGAAGGCGTCGTCCTGAGCCCCGGTCAGACCAACTAGTCACGGCTTAGTAAACAACAGCCGGAACGGTGAGGCGGGCGCTCCGGCGTCCGCCTTGCTCTTTTCACAAGGACCAACCCACTTCAACACGACGGAACTTAACGGCAATCATCTCTTCATAATGGATTCGGAGCCGTCATGCGAAGTTCAACCGGAATAGTCTTCAGTTGCGCGATGGTGCTTGCGCTCGCGATCGCCGCGTGTGGCGGCGGAGGCGGCGCTGGGACGACCTCGGTGCTGGGCGGTCCACATCCGTCGCCGTCGCCGACGCAGACCCAAAGCCCGCTCTCGCGCATTCAGCATATCGTCATCATCGAACTCGAAAACCGTTCTTTTGACAGCTATTTCGGCACGTACCCCGGCGTCAACGGCATCCCGCCGAACGCGGGCTGCAATCCGGACCCGAAATCCGGCCAATGCGTCTACCCGTGGCACAACACGAGCCTCACCAATTACGGCGGGCCGCACAGCACGAGCGACATGTTCAACGACATCGACGGCGGCAAGCTTGACGGGTTCATCGCGTCGGCGGAAAACGGATTCAACGGTCTGTCAGATCCGTCGCCCGACGATGTCATGGGCTACCACACGTGCGCCGAGATACCGGTCTATTGCGATCTCGCCGCGGCGAACACGCTCGCCGACAACAATTTCGCCGCCTCGAACACGTGGAGCGCGATCGCGCACCTCTATCTCGTCTCGGCATGGTCGGCGAAATGCTTGTCGCACGATCCGATGAGCTGCACGTATTCCGGCAACGTCACAGTCGGCAATGATATCTTCGCGTGGACCGACATCACGTATCTGCTCCATCAGCACGGTGTGTCATGGAAGTTCTACGCCTACAAACTCGTCGGGAACGGCCAGCTCGGCCCGATATATCGCCAAGGTGACGGCGAAGAGCCGGGTGACAGCATCGGCTCTGGCGCCCCGGCGACCGACTGGAATCCGCTCCCCGATTTCGACGACGTCACGTCGGACAACGAACTCGGGAATATCGTACCGGGCGGCAACTTTCCAATCGATGCGAAGGCCGGTCTCTTGCCGTCGGTTTCTTGGATAACGCCGGGCTTCTGGGGAAGCGATCACCCCGCCGTGTCCATCGCGGGCGGCCAGAAGTTCGTGAGCGAAACACTGCGCGCGCTCGACAAGGGGCCAGACGCGTCGTCGACGCTCGTGCTGCTCACATGGGATGAATGGGGCGGATTCTACGACCACGTCATCCCGATCCAGATCGACGCCGGCGGCTACGGCTTCCGGACGCCGCTCATCATCATCGGGCCGATGGTGAAGCACGGGTTCATCGACCATCAGCTGCTGACGAGCGACTCGTACCTGAAGCTCATCGAAGACCGCTTCTTGGGAGGCGCTCGGCTCGACCCGACGACCGACGGCCGGCCGGATTCGCGCCCGGACGTCCGCGAGACGCAGCCCGGTTTGGGCGACATCGTCAACGATCTGGGTCCTTAGGAAAAGGCCGCGGCGGTCGAGCTAAAGCTCGACCGCTACAGGGTAATGGCCCGGGGTTTGGACGCGCAGCGGACGCCCCGGGCCGTATCATGAGGCCATGGCGCGAAGCGAACACCGATTTGTCGTCAAGGTCTGGCTTGAGGAGGGGTTGGGCGGCCCCGGCGGCTGGCGCGGCGCGGTCGACCACCTCGGGCACGACCGGCGCCTCTATTTCTCGTCGCTCGGGGACCTCATGGACTTCATCCGCGCTCGGATGATCGCGGACGACGCGGAACCGTCGACTTCGCGCCGGCCGAGCTAGACCCGACAAGAGCGCTGCCGCGGCGGAGCGAATCGCTGACCGTGGGCACTTCTCCGGCCGGCGCGCCCCTGCGAATCTACCTGCTGGGGCAGCCGCGTTTCGAGGCGGCCGGCGCGCCGTACCGTTTCACCGCCCCGCCGAAGGCGCTGCCGCTGCTCGCCTTTCTCGTGCTGCGGCGCGTCGCGCCGATGCCGCGGGAAAAGATCGCGTTCACCATCTGGGAGGACGATACCGAGGAGGACGCGCGCGCCAACCTGCGCCGCCACATCTACCATCTCCAGCGCGCCCTCCCGCCGCCGCCGCGCGCATCGTCGCCCTGGGTCATCTCCGAAGGCGACACGATCCAATGGAACCCGGAGTCGGGCGCCTCGAGCGACATCGACGACTTCGAGCGCCTGGCCGGCAGCGAGCGCGAACGGGCCGCGGCGGTCGAGCTCTACGGCGGCGATCTCCTCGAAGGCTCGTACGACGAGTGGCTGTTCGCCGATCGCGACCGTCTGCGCAACCTCTATCATTCGATCCTCGCCGATCTTGTCGTCGAGTGCCGCGGCCGTCGCGATCTCACGCGCGCGGGCGGGTACGCGCAACGCATCCTCAACAGCGACCCGTGGCGAGAAGACGCGGTCCGCCATCTCATGGCGGTGCGCTACGAATCCGGCGATCGCGCCGGCGCGGTCGCGACGTATCAGCATTTCGACCGGCGCTTGCGCGAAGAGATGGGCGTCGAGCCGATGCAGGACACGGTCGCGCTGCGCGATCTCATCATGCACAACGAGCCGCTGCCGTCGGTGCTCTCGGCCGGCGGCGCGCCCGCTTCGCTCTTGGGCCTATCGAGAGTCGACGACGACGAAGGATCGCGCGAGGCGTCGTCGGCGCCGCTGCTGCCGTTCGTCGGCCGCGACAACGAAATGGAGCGGCTTCGGATGGCGTGGAGCCGCGCGGCGCGCGGCCGCGGCCGTATCGTGCTCATCGGCGGCGAGGCGGGCATCGGGAAATCGCGTCTCGCGGGCGAGTTCGCGCTCCAAGCGCAGGCACAGGGCGGCCGCTTGCTCATGGGAACGACGACGTATCCGGAAGGCAAGCCGTTCCAGGCGATCGCCGACGCGTTGCGCGGCGCGGCGTCGCTGCTCGTGGCGCTCGACATCGCGCCGATCTGGCTCGGCGTCGCAGCGCAAGCCGTTCCGGAACTCCGCGTCCGCAAGCCGGATTTGCCGACGCTGCCCGACGTCGACCCCGCGCACGAGCGCATGCGGCTCTTCGAGGCGTTCGCCGTCTGCTTCGAAGCGCTCGCCAAACAGCGGCCCCT
>JANWLL010000053.1 GCA_025450855.1 Vulcanimicrobiia bacterium | reverse complement strand
GATGCGCGCGGTAATCGCGTGAAAGGACAGATATCGTGGCCAAGGGTATGACGAAATCCGAAGTCATCAAGACGCTTGCCGAGAAGACGGACGTCGACCGCAAGACCACCATCCGCTTCATGGACAATCTCGTCGCGCTCGTCGTCAAAGAGGCGAAGCGGAGCGGCGAATTCCTGATCCCCGGACTGGGCAAGGCCGTGAAGGCGAACCGCAAGGCGCGCATGGGCCGCAATCCGGCGACCGGCGAGACGATCAAGATCCCGGCGAAGACCGTCGTCAAGTTCCGCCTAGCGAAGGCGTTCAAGGACTCGGTAGTTCCGCCCAAAGCGAAGAAGTAGCACTCCCTAGGTCCATAGAGCGGCCAAGAGGCCCGGCGATCGTCACTGACGATAGCCGGGCTTTGGCGCGTCGCACGGGAACCGCGTTCTGCCGGCGCGAAAAGCCCACGCCCGCCGCACGACCCACGGAGAAGTTACGATGCTTACCGCCCCACCGATCGCTTCGGCTATCGCTCCCTTCGAGCCGGCAGAGACGCCGGCGGAGTTCGATGATTCGGCTAGCGCCGAGCTTGACCGCATGATCGGCGAAGCTGCGTACTATATCGCCGAGCAGCGCGGCTTCGAACCGGGCCACGAACTTGACGACTGGCTCGCGGCGGAAGCGCAGATCCACGACCAGCTCGCCGCGCAGCGCTGACGCGCTTAGCCGAATACTTTAGTCACGCGGGCGCTCGACGGAGCGCCCGTTTTCGCTTTCATGATGCCGGCCGCCGAGGAGATGGCCTTCTCGCGCCAAACGCCCGCGTACTATGAAATCTTTTGGGCCCGCCCGGTCGTCCGACCGTTTCGATTGGACCATGGGCGTCTTGTCCGCGCTCCTCATCGCCGGAATCTATCAAGACGGATGGGCGCACAACCACGGCAAAGTCGACGAGAGCTTTTTCACTCCGTGGCATTTCGTCTTGTACGGAACGATGGCGCTGAGCGGCATCGTCTTGTTCGTCGTCGGTCTGCGTGATCTCGCGGCGCGGCGCGACCAGATCACCGACGGCCTCTTGGGCGTCGCGGGCCGAGCGGCGATCCGCGATTCCATCCCGGCCGGCTACTGGTCATCGGTGCTCGGCGTCGTCATCTTCATCGTGGGCGGCGGGCTCGATCTCGTGTGGCACACGATTTTCGGGATCGAAGCATCGATCGACGCGCTGGTCAGCCCGACACATCTGGCGCTCGCGCTCGGTGCTGCCCTCGTGTGCAGCGGACCAATACGCTCGGTCGCGTTCCGATACCGTGAGGACGCCGGCGGCTGGTCGCACGTCGGCCCCGCAGCCGTCGCGGTCGCGGCCATTCTCGGGCTCGTCGGTTTCTTCACACAGTACGTGCAGCCGATCGGAGCCGACGTCGTCGTGTCGGTCGTCGAGAAGAGCGACGACGAAGGGGTCGTCGACGGGCTCTACGTGATGGATGCTGACGGCGCGCATCAGTCGCGCTTGTTTCCCTCGACGAGCGAGGACGCGTTCGGCCCGGCGGTCTCGCCCGATGGCCAGCGCGTCGTCTATCGCGTCGCGACCGGCGCTTCACCGGCGAGCGATCTTTATGTCGCGAAGTTGAACGGTTCGGCGGCCAAGCCGATCCGGATCACACAGAGCGGGCGTCACGACACGCAACCCGCATGGTCCCCGAGCGGTGATCGGATAGCCTACGTTTCGGCGCCGGCGGCGACGTCCGGCGAATTCCAGCTCGATGTCGTACGCGCCGACGGCAGCGGCCAACGCGTGGTGCTTCACGGCGTGACGACGCTCAGCGGCCCCGCATGGGCACCCGACGGCCGGCACATCGCGGTCGGCTCGCGCAACGGGGTGACGGATCAGATCGAAGTCGTCGATTCCGGCACCGGCGCGGCGTCGTGGGTCGCCGGTGCGCTGGGCGATTGGCCGTCGTACTCTCCAGACGGCACCGAGATCTATTTCTCACGCAGCGACGCGGAAGGGAATCCGAGCACGATCGATGCGGCGAGCTTGAGCCAGATGTCGCCGGGGTCGGTGCGCACGATCGAATCGGGCGGCGCGAACATGTCCGCGACGTCGCGCGACGGGTCGCGGCTCGCGTTCGTGCGCTCCGATCGCGGAACCGATCAGATCTTCGTCGCGGGTATGGAGGGCCGCGATCCGGTCGACGTAAGCGTGCTCTCCGGTATGGACGCGTCACGACCGGCGTGGGCGGGCAATCGCATCGTCTTCAACGCGATCGGCCGTCCGCACATATCGTCATCGGATTCCGGTCTCGCGCTCAGCCTGTCGGCGATGCTCTTGCAGGCGATCGTCGTATGCGGCTCCTTGCTCATGCTCGTACGCAGATGGCGGATGCCGTTCGGGGCGATCACATTCGTCCTCACGTTCTTCGGCGTGGCGCTGGCGACGCAGAACGACGAGTATTTCGCGATTCCTGCGGCGCTCGTCGCAGGTCTCGCGGGCGATATCTTCGTGAAGTCTCTCGGCGAACGCGCGCGTCGAGCGCCGGCGCTCTACGTGCTCGGGTTCGGAATTCCGTTCGTCTTGACCGCGGGGTACGTCGTCGCGGTCGCGGTGGCGCACGGACTCGGTTGGCCGCCGAATATGGCGATCGGCTCGCCGTTCATCGCCGGATTCGCGGGCCTGCTCGTCGCGTTCGCGTACGACTCGCCGCTGCGCTGGGAGAGCGCCGCATGAACGTCCTCATCATCGGCGGCTCGAAGTTCCTCGGACCGCACGTGATCGACGCCCTCTTGCTGCGCGGGCATAGCGTGACGGCGTTCAACCGCGGCCGCGATCCGTCGCAGTCCCGGCCCGGCGTCGAGCATGTCGTCGGCGATCGAGCGACCGACCTCGAGCGGCTCCGCGGCCGGAAATTCGACGCCGTCGTCGACACGTGCGGCTATTTCCCGCGCATCGTCGCTTTGTCGGTCGACATGCTCGCGCCGTCTATAGCATCCTACGTCTTCGTCTCATCGATCAGCGTCTACGTCGATCCGATCGAGCCGCCGCGCGATGAGACGTCCGCGGTCGCGATTATCGCCGATCCGACGATCGAGGCGATCACGCCGGAGAGCTACGGACCGCTGAAGGCGTTATGCGAAAAAGTCGTCATCGACGGAGCGGACCGACGCGCGCTCGTCGTGCGGCCGGGGCTCATCGTCGGTCCGCTCGATCCGACCGATCGTTTCACTTATTGGCCGCACCGCGCGGCCCTCGGCGGCGAGATGCTCGTGCCGGGAGAGCCTAGTCATAACATCTCGTTCATCGACGTCCGCGATCTCGCCGACTTCATCGCCGGCTCGGTGGAGCGCGGAACGTCGGGCATATTCAACGCGTCCGGTGACACGGCGAAGACGACGATGGGCGATCTCATCGCGTCGTGCTTGCGCATCGCGGACGCGAGGACGAGAGCGACATGGGTCAGCGAGCAGTTCGTCAAGTCGGAAGAGATCGCGCCGTGGTCCGAGCTGCCGGCCTGGATCCCGGAAGGTGAGGACACGCTCATGTGGGCGAGCTCGGCGAAGGCCGTCGCCGCCGGGCTGACATATCGGCCGCTCGACGACACCGTACGTGCGGCGCTGGACTACACGCGAGCGAAAGGCCTCGATCGCGGTCTCAAATCCGGGCTAGCTCGCGAGCGCGAAGCCGAGCTGCTCGGGCGCTGGAACGAACGTGTGAAGAAGGCCATGTAGCGGTCGAGCTAAAGCTCGACCGCAACAGGCAGTAATACTCCTTGACGACTCTACCCGGACATGGTACGCTCTGTTCAACCTAATACTTTAGGTGAAAGGTCGGACCAGTGGCTCGCAAAGCGTCCGTGACGCTCACAGAGGTAGAGCAGCGCTTGATGGAAGTGCTGTGGGCGAAGGGCCGTGCCAGCGTCGCGGAGGTGCTCCTCGGGCTGACGCAGCGGCCGAAGCCCGCGTTCAACACCGTCCAGACGATGCTGCGCATACTCGAGCAAAAGGGCTACATCCGCCACGACGAAGTCGGGCGCGGCTTCGTCTACTATCCCGTCGTCGACAAGGCGTCGGCCTCGAAGGCTGCCGTCAAACAGCTTCTCACACGGTTCTTCAACGATTCCGCCGGCCAGCTCGCCGTCAATCTCCTCACCGACGCCGACCTGTCGCACGAGGAGATCTCGAAGGTCGAGCGGATGATCGTGGAGGCGAAGCGCCGATGATCTCGCTGTCACACGCCGCCTGGGCGATCCTTAATTCCATCTGGCAGGGCGCGGTCGTCGCAGGCATCGCCTGGATGGCGCTTCGGCTCGCCCGACGCGCGAGCGCAGCCGTACGATACTATGTGTGGGCAGCGGTGCTCGTCGCCGCGCTCGTCCTGCCGGTCATCAACCTGCTCGTGCCGCAGCGGACCATCATGATCGCGCCAACGGCCACGAAGCAGCCGCAAGACGTTTCGAACTCGGCGAAGGCCGCTAAAGCGAGCGCGCCCGTTCGCGTGGCCGCGGACAACGCTCTGGCGAGACCGGAACCCGCAGCCGTCGGACACGCAGTCAAAGTTACGCCTCCTATGCAAGCGATCGCGGAAGTCCGCCAGACTCCCGATCCGCCGTTTACCGCTCTCGCCGTCGCCCGTGCAGATCTGAGCCGCGCGATCTCCGACGTCGACCTTCCGGCGATCGCTGCCGGCCAGTGGCTGCAGGCGCGGATCGCTCTCGCATTCGGATTGTGGCTCGCGATCGCGACGTTGCTGTTCGCCCGGCTCGGCTGGGGCCTCTATCGGCTGTCCTCGATCAAACGCGGACTCGTCCGCCTCGACGACCCGGCGGTCGATGCGATGCGACGCTCGATGTCTCGACCCGTGACGGTCGCGGAATCGGACGAGGTCGGATCGCCGTGCGTCATCGGGTACGCGCACCCCGTCGTCGCGCTGCCCTCGTCGCTTGTGCGCACGCTCGAACAAGCAGACTTACATCGCGTGCTCGCGCACGAGCTCGGCCACGTACGAAGGTTCGACGATTGGGCGAACCTCGTCCAGCAATGCATCCGTGCCGTGCTGTTCTTCAATCCGATCGTACACGCGGCGTGCCGCGCGCTCGACGTGAACCGCGAGATCGCCTGCGACGACCTCGTCGCAGCAGGTCACGCGGATCGCATCGAGTACGCGAAGTGTCTCACCGAGATCGCGCGACGCGGCGCGTACGTCGAACATCTCGTGCCGGCAGCCGGGTTCTTCCCTGACCGCCGCCAGATCGTCGTACGAATCGAACAGCTCCTCGACCGCGATCACGCGGGTTCCGCGCGCGTCGGCGTCGTGCCCGCGGCGAGCGGCATAGCTCTGATCATCGCCGTCGCGGCGCTCGCGGCGCACCAGCTTCCGGCGCTCGCGATTTCGACGCCTTCGGCTCCGTCCGCGCCAAAGGGCACCGTGCAGCCCGCTGCACTCGCACCCATTCCGGCGTCAAGCCTCTCGCTCGCGGCGAGCGCTATTTCCCGAGCGGCTGCAGCGCCGGTTCCCCCGCTCGCCTCGGTCGCGGTGGATCTCGACAAAGCGCGTAGCGCGGAAGCCCGCGCGCTCTACGAAGCAACCTTGAAAGAACCGGCACTCGCTCCATCGGACGTCGCCGCGTTCGCACGGGGACAAGCCATGCTGGCGGCCGTGCGCGGGCAGTTGACGCACGTCGGAGCGCACGCCTTCGATGCGGTGCTCGCGCGCGCTCCCCGCATCGCCGTCCAGATGGCGCAGGCGCGCATCGCGCAAGCGCCGCGCATCGCGATGGTAGCCGTGCAAATGCAAGCCGCGCTGGCGCCCAAAGCCCCGCCGGCGCCGTCGTCGGAGGACGACTTCCTCAGCGCGCTGGACTATGCGGGATACACGCATCTTTCGGTCGACGATCTCATCGCGATCCGCAACTCGGGCGTCACGGGTTCCTACTTGCGCGCGCTCAAGCAGTACGGCGTCCTACCCATGCAGCCGAAAACGCTCATCGCGCTCGCCGACTCGGGCGTGAACGCCTCGACGATCGCCTCGATGTACGCCGCCGGATACAGAGCGCTCAGCGCAGATGACCTCATCGCGCTGCAGAACGCCGGCGTATCGGCCCAACTTGTCGTAGCGGCGAAGTCGTCCGGACGCGCGACGCCGACGATCAAAGATCTCGTCGCGCTGGCGAACGCCGGCGTCTCTTCGGACTACATCACGACCCTGGCGAAGAACGGATATTCAAAGACCTCCGTCGCCTCGCTCATCGCGCTCGCGAACGCGGGAGTCTCGTCGTCATACCTCGGAGACTTGGCGAACGAGGGTTACGCTGGGATCGGCATCGATTCGATCATCGCGCTCGCGAATGCCGGCGTGTCGCCGTCGTACATCCGCGGACTGGCGGATCTGGGGTACTCGAACATCTCGTCGAGCGATCTCATCCGGCTCGCGGACGCCGGCGTCACGCCGAAGATGATCAAGACGCTTCGGGCTCACGGCTTCAGCGACAAGCTCTCCGTCGACGAGCTCATCAAGCTCGCGAACAACGGGTTTTAGATATGAAGACGACAAGCCACCGCGCAGCCGCGATCGCCGCCTGCGGGCTCGCAGCATGCCTCGCTCTGATCTCGTTCTGGGTTCACGCGCGCGCTGCGAGCGCGGACGTGGGGATGCCGCCGTACGAGGGTACGTGGCGGCTTAACTATCGTTCTGCTCAGGCGGTCAACATCGACTTCGCCTACCGGTACGGCGGCTCGAACTGGGAAGAAAGCCGGACCGTCCAGTTCGCGCAGACCGGCGTACAGGGGTTGACGCTCGACCAAGTCCAGCATGCGCGCGGCGACGTGCACTTCTCGATCGTGCACGACGCCGGGAGTTTCGATTGCCGCGGCTACTTCTTGGACGGGAACGGTTCCGGCGTCTTCACGTTCGTCCCGAGCAGCTCGTTCGCCGATGCGCTCGCCTCACGGGGCATCGACCGGCCCGACGCGGGCGAAGCATTCAGACTCGCGTTCTCCGACGTGTCCTTGGCGTATATCGACTCGGTGCGGAACGCGGGCGTGAACGGCCTAACCGTTGAGGGTCTCATCCGGCTCGCCGACCACGACGTCACCGCTCCGTTCGTCGCTGCGCTGCACACCGGCGGGATAACGCCCCTTTCGATCGACGATTTGGTCAGGCTGCGGGATCACGACGTCGATCCGAAGTTCGTCGCCGGTGTCGTCGCCGCGGGTTATCGTCCGGGCATCGATGATCTGGTCCAGCTTCGCGACCACGACGTCGACCTCGGCTTCGTCAGCGCGATGCATCAATCGGGTTATACGCCGTCGCTGGCCGAGCTCGTCCAGCTGCGTGACCACGACGTCGACGCCTCATTCGCCGTCGGCATGCACAAGCTCGGCTACCGTCTCGTCGCCGGCGACCTCGTACGGCTTCGCGATCACGATGTCGACCTCGAATACGTCTCCGGGCTGAAGAAGCTCAACTATACGCCGACGACCGACGACCTCGTCCGCCTGCGCGACCACGGCGTCGACCTCGACTTCGTCGCGCGCTTGCAGGCGCACGGCTATCACCCGTCCGTCGACGATCTTATCCGTCTGCGCGACAGCGGGATTTGACAGCCCCGGGCGGCGATATAAGCGCAG
Source organism: Vulcanimicrobiia bacterium (assembly GCA_025450855.1). Classification (GTDB taxonomy): domain Bacteria; phylum Vulcanimicrobiota; class Vulcanimicrobiia; order Eremiobacterales; family Eremiobacteraceae; genus JANWLL01. The sequence continues at coordinate 14,112 of JANWLL010000053.1, read as the reverse complement.
GGCGCGTGTAGAGGGCGTCGAAGCGCGCCCGCATGATGCGTTCTTCTCTCACGACGGCGGCGTTAGCGCTCGCCGTCTTCTTGTGCGCCTCGCGCGCGGTCGCTCTCGCGCCGACCGCGACGCCGCGCGCGAAACCGACCCCGCCGCCGACGTTCGGCGCGCTGCAATGGCGTTCGATCGGTCCGGCGATTTCGGGCGGCCGGGCGACGGCGGTCGCCGGCACCGATGACGACCCGTTCCTCTATTTCGTCGGCACCGCCGGCGGGGGCGTATATCGGACGAAAGACGGCGGCGCTCACTGGGATGACGTGTGGGGCGACGAGCCCGTCGGGCCGATCGGCGCCGTGTCGATCGCGCCGCACCATCGCGAGATCATCTGGGTCGGCACCGGCGAGTCGAACCCTCGCAACGACGTGTCGTACGGCGACGGCGTGTACGTCTCGACAGACGGCGGCGATTCGTGGACGCATCGCGGCCTCATGCACAGCGCAGCCATCGCGCGCATCCTCGTCGATCCGCACGACCCGAACGTCGCGCTCGTCGCGGCGCAAGGCGATCCGTTCGCGGACGACCGCGAGCGAGGCGTCTATCGGACGACGGACGGCGGTAAGACATGGATGCAGACCCTCTACGTCGGGCCGCGCAGCGGCGCATCGGAACTCGCGTGGAACGCGGATCGGCCCGGCGTCGTCTTCGCCGGCATCTGGGAATATCGGCGCACGGGCTGGAGCGGAGACAGCGGCGGCGCGCAGGACGGCCTCTACCGCTCGACCGACGGCGGTAAGACGTGGATCAAGCTGAGCGGGCACGGTCTGCCGAGCGGCACGCTCGGTAAGGTCGGCGTCGCGGTCGCGCCGAGCGATCCGAACCGCGTCTACGCGATCATCGAGAGCCACCAAGGTCTGCTCTGGCGGTCGGATGACGGCGGCGATACGTGGCACTACGTCACCTCGAACACGCTGCTCGACCAACGTCCCTTCTACTACACACACCTCTACGTCGACCCGACCAATCCGAATCACTTGCTCGCGGTCTCCGTCAATCTCGCGGAAAGCCGCGACGGCGGCAAAACATGGAAGAACAACGCTCACGCCATCCACGGCGATCACCACGACATCTGGTGGGCCGCTGATGGCCGCCGCGTCATCAACGCCAACGACGGCGGCGCCGCGATCTCGATCGACGGCGGCTCGTCATGGGAATGGCGCAACAACTACGCGTCCGCGCAGACCTATCGAGTCGGGTACGACAGCCGAATCCCTTACGACGTCTGCGTCGGCCTGCAAGACAACGGCGGATGGTGCGGGATGTCGACCTCCGCGACAGGGGCGATCGCCGATCGCGATTGGACGAATGTCGGCGGCGGCGACGCGACGTGGGTCCTGCCCGATCCGGCGGACGACCGGTACGTCTGGGTGGCGTCCGGCGGCGGAAACAACGGCGGCGAGATAGGTATCTACGACCGCACGACGGCGCAGTATCGCGACGTGTCGCCGTACGATCGCGACACGAACGCGATCGGCACCGCCGGCCTGCCCTACCGCTTCAACTGGGAGTCACCGCTCGCGTTCTCGCCCGCCGATCCGCACGTCGCATATTTCGGCGGGGACGTCGTCTGGAAGACGAGCGATCGCGGATCGCATTGGGCGCCGATCTCGCCCGATCTCACGCTCGACGACAAGTCGCACGAGCAAGTGACAGGCGGCATCACGCATGACGTCACGGGCGCCGAAGTCTTCGACACGATACTCGACATCGCACCGTCGAAGGTCGATCCTCGGGTCATGTGGGTCGGCACCGACGACGGCCTCGTCCAATTGACGCGTGACGGCGGCAAGCGCTGGTCGAACGTCACGATGCGCGGCGTCGGTCCGTACGGCCGCGTCGCGACCATCGAACCGTCGTCGACGAGCGCGGCGGCTGCGTACGCGATCGTCGATCGTCACTACACAGGCGATCGCGCTCCCTACATCTTCGCGACGCAGGACTACGGCAAGACTTGGCGGCCGATCGTCGACGGGCTGCCGGGCGATCAATTCGTCCGGACCGTACGAGAGGATCCGCGCGAGATTGACGTGCTGTATGCGGGCCTCGAACAAAGCGTTTGGATCTCGCTCGACCGCGGTCGCAAGTGGCAGCCGTTCCAGCTCGGCATGCCCGCGGCATCCGTACGCGACCTTCGGATCCAGCCGCGCGAGAACGATCTCATCGCGGCCACGCACGGTGCGGCGGTCTGGATACTCGATGATCTAACGCCGATCGAACAGCTCGCGCGCGCGAAAGGCGCTGGGATGTATCTGTTCCCGCTGCGCGCGGCGTACGAGGTGTTGGCAGAACCACAAGGGACGAGCAGCGGCGGCCCGAGCGCGTTCTTCGGCGACGCCGGTCCGTCCGGCGGATTGCCGATCTCGTACTACGTGCACGCCGGCACGAAGGGGCCCGCGTCGATCGACGTCGTCGACCAGGGCGGCCGGGTCGTCCGCCGATTCTCCGGAACGCATCAAGAGGCCGGCAAGAACGTTCCAGACGTTCCGATCGACACCGGCATCAACCGAATCGTATGGGACCTCACGTCGGATCGGCCGACGTCGTGGTTCGCGGCGCCGCGCTGGAACCGCGATGCGATCGGTTCGCCGCCCGTCGCACCGGGCAAGTACGACGTCGTCCTCCATGTCGGCGGTCACTCGTACGCACGGCCGGTCACGGTGATGGAGGATCCGCACGCGCCGTGGAGCGCGGCGGACGCGACAGCTTCCCGACAGACGCTCGTCGACATCGTCGGCCGGATGTCGGCGGTCGACGACATGCTCAACGCACTCGACGCGTTGGATATCAAGCTCGACGACCGATCGAAGCGGGCTGCCTCGAACGCTGGGCTCCTCGCGATGCTCTCCGCGGCGCGCCGTGGCGCGTCCAAGGTGCGCGCCGAGCTCACATCGAGCCCGACGAACGACCAGGACGACGACTTTCTGACCGACATGCTGCGCGAACGGCTCCAGGCGCTGTACTTCCAGCTGTCGGGGGCGCAGTACGCGCCGACAACCGCGGAACTGCGGGAACTCGACGCTCTCGGCGGGATGCAGGCGGATGCGTCGTCGCGGTACCGCCGGCTCATAGACGGTGATGTCGCTGCGCTCGACGCCGCGCTGAAGAGTGCAGGGTATCAGCCTGTACGCTGACGCTATCACGCAGAACAGCGAAAGCCGAGAGGTCCGTCCAGCGCTACGAATGTAGTCGTCGGCTTCACCATGTCATCTTGGATGGAGATGCTTTGAGATACACAGCACTCGCCATGGCGCTTGCGACGCTCTTGTCGGCGACCGCGGCAAACGCAGATCAAAACACGGGGGCTTCGGGTGATAAGACACCGCCCGCGTCGCCCCCGCCTGCATCGTCGGATGCTATCACCCACCATACGGTCGTCGTCGACGGCAAGACACTGCCCTACAGCGCCACGGCCGGCACGATAACCCTCAAGGATTCGAAGGGCAACCCGACGGCGCGCATGTTCTATGTCGGCTACACGCTCGACGGCGTATCGGACAAAGCGAATCGACCGGTCACCTTCCTCTATAACGGCGGGCCCGGCTCCTCGACGATCTGGCTGCGCATGGGATCGTTCGGTCCGAAGCGCGTCGTCGTCGGCGACGGCGAGCCAACTTCCGGTCCGCCATTCCAATTGGTCGATAACCAATACACGCTGCTCGACAAGACGGATCTCGTCTTCGTCGACGCCGTCGGAACCGGGTTCAGCCGGATCGTCAAAGGCGAAGGCAAGGACTTCTACGGCGTTGACCCCGACATCCGGGCGTTCGCCCAGTTCGTGCAATCGTATATCACGCAGAACAACCGCTGGAATTCGCCGAAGTTCTTGTTCGGCGAGAGCTACGGCACGCCGCGCACGTGCGGTCTGGTCGACTATCTCTGGAACGAGGGAATCCAGACGAACGGCATCATCTTGCTGTCCTCCGTACTGAACTTCGCCGAGTTCACCGGCGGCGACGGCAACGACGAGAACTTCGTCGAGTACTTGCCGACCGAAGCCGCGATCGCGTGGTATCACCACAAGGTCCCCAACCGGCCGGGCAACATCGCGACCTTTCTCGGTCCGGTGAAGCAGTTCGCGATGGGCGAGTACAAGGACGTCCTCTACGAAGGCTCCTGGGCGCCGGCCGCCCAGCGCGACGATGCGATCCGCAAGCTCCACGCGTATACAGGCCTGAGCGAGCAGTTCATCCGCGATGCCGATCTGCGCGTGCAGCCCGGCGAGTTCGAGAAGCAGCTGCTTCACACGAGCGGCAAGATCACCGGCCGGCTCGACGGCCGTTTCCTCGGCTACGACGAGACGCCGACGGGTGAGTTCCCCGACTACGATCCGGCAGACGTCTCGTTCTCAGGCGCGTACACCGCGGCGTTCAACGACTACGTCCGCAACGAGCTCGACTATCACACGGAGCTCAACTACTACCCGACGAACTATCCCGAGGTCGGCAACAACTGGGATATCGACCACAAGTTCAACGGGAACGACTTCCCCATCGCCGATCTTATGCCGGACCTCAAAGACGCGATGTCGCAGAACCCGCACCTGAAGGTCTTCTCGGCGGCCGGCTACTACGACATGGCGACGCCGTTCTTCGGCACGGACTATCTGCTCGCGCATCTCGGCATCGACCCGGCGCTGCAGAAGAACATCCGCTACGGCTATTACGAGTCAGGACACATGGTCTATCTGCACGTACCGGCGCTGGCGCTCTTCAAGAACGACCTCGCGTCGTTCTACGACTGGGCCCGCTAACCGCGACCTCCAGGTAAGACGGGAGCGGTCGACCTTTACGGTCGACCGCCGCGGTCTTTCAACGCGAATCTTCTAGCGGCGGCGGCCGCTGACGAGCGAGAGATAGTAGAGAAGGGTGAGGACCGCTTGTGCGGCAGCAGCGACGTAGGTGAGCGCTGCTGCGTCGAGCACTCGCTTGGCGGCTGGGATCTCCTGCGCGGAGAGGATGCCGCTCGTCTGCAGCATCGCGAGCCCGCGGCTGCTCGCGTTGAACTCGACCGGGAGCGTCACGACCGCGAAGATCGCGGTGAGCGCGAAGAGGGAGACGCCGACCCAGATGAGTTCGGGCGATCGCAGCCAGTAGCCCGCGATGAACATGAGCGGCCCGACCCACGCCCCTATCTGGACGCCGGGCACGATCGCTGCGCGAAGCCGCATCGGCGTGTAGCCCTGCTGGTCTTGCACCGCGTGACCGAGCTCGTGCGCGACGACCGCGACCGATGCGATCGAGTTCTGCCCGGACGTCTGCGATAGGTTGATCGTCTTGTTCGCCGGGTTGTAGAAATCGGTGAGCACGCCCGGCGTGCCTCGAACTCCGATGTTCAGCCGCTCCTGCTGCATCAGTATTGTCGCCGCCGTCTGGCCGTTGACTCCGCTGCTCGTCGGCACGCGCGCATAACGCGCGAAGGTGCCGCGAAGCCGGCTCTGCGCCCACAGACCGAGGAGCAAAGCGGGGGCTATGAAGATGAAGTAGGTCGGATCATAGAACATATCGGAAGATACTCCGTCGTCTGTGTCGCGGTTTCACCCGTTCGGCGCGCTCGGAGGAACGCCATGCCGCCTAAAAGGGCAGGCGCCGTTCGACGAAGAGGGTGGTCGCGCCGAAGTCGGGCGAACGGTACTTGACCGTCTTGAAGATGCCGAAGTACGGTGCGCCGGCAAAGTCGCTTCGTCGCGCCGTCACCATGAGCGCCCCGTCCGGTAGGGAGATCTGAGCGCCCACGAACGCCGCTCGCATCCCGAAGTCGACATTGACGGCCGATCCGTCGGCCCATGAACCGCGTGTGCCGAAGTAGCCGAAGCCTGCGGCCGCCGCGACGTGAGACGACGCGTGCTTCGTGAGCGACACGACGTACTGCGGCGCGTCGAACGACACCGCATCGGACGGCTCAAAGCGTGAAGCCGCGCGGTGTAGGACGTCGTCAGAGAAGTCGATTCCGAGTTCTCCGAATCGTCCGAGGTCGCGCCCGAGGAATGCGTTCGTGCGTTGAAAGGTGCCGGTCGTAGCTTCCCTGGGATCGATTTGGATGAGAAAAAAACCCTCGACGAAGCCCAGCGCTGGACCGTCGCTTGTCGTGAACGGCGACATCTGCCGGAACTTCGCCCACGTGAGGTCGAACTGATTCCTTCCGTCGTCGCGACGGAAGGAGATGAGCGGCCCTTGCCGATTGACGCCGGCAGTCGACGAGTCGACGAGTTGGTAGTCGGATTTCAGCCACGGGCCGGGCCACGAGTATGCGACGCTCCAGATGTTCTCCGGTGCGCCATACGGGAGGATCATCGTCGCAAACCTCGGCTCGAAACGGTAGTAGTCGATGCCGAGCTGCGCATCGCCGAGCGCGTGCGAGACGCCGGCGTGGATGAATCCGCCGTGCGCAACGCCTGACGTGGCGATGCCGTCCGCTTCGTAGGATGAGTACGCGCCTTCGATCGTCGCTTGCAAGCGCAACGGTGCGTCGAACTCGTCTTCTCCACCGACGATCGACTCGCGCTGTCCGCGCAGCACGCTCGACGTGAGGAGGCCTTGTGGGCTGACGTCGATGACGGGATTCGCGCCGAAATCGGTCGAGGTGACGACCGGATCGCCGCCGGTGTGGACGTGCAGCCACTGCACGATCCAGCCGTTTCCGTTATCGAACGACCGAGCGCTCGAGATAGTCTCCATGCGCGCCGGCGTGCCGGCCAGCGACGGGAGCGCGGCGTCTGCTGCTTCGACCGAGATAGGGCCGGCGTCACCGGTCACGTCGAAGCCGCGAAGCGGAAGCGACGACGGCGACGCATCCCATGCGTCGAGCGCGAACGGACTAGGCGCTAGGCTTTCGGGCGTTCTCATCGTCAGCGACGGGAGCGCATTGGTCGTCGGCGCTTGCGTGAAGACGCACGGGAGCGTCTGCCCGAGATCGAACCAACCTCCGCGCAACTGGATCGCGCTGCGCTCGAACGATGCGTGCACCTGCGTGAGGCCTGCTCGAGCGCCGACATAGTCGTCGACTCCGGGGTGTGTCGGAAACGCGACCGCGTAACCGGTAGCCGCCGATCCGAGATGCGGGTTGTCTTGGTTCATGAGCGGTTCGACCCAGTACGCCTCGTTCGTGCGGTCGCCGTCAAGCGCTTCGACGCCGCCGATCGCTTCGAGGGTGAAGCCGCGTCGATGCCAAGAGGCGTCGAGCGAGACCTGATCCTGCGCGACGTTCCCCGGCACGAGCGGTGCGGCGGAGAACGGATCGTATGGGGACACCGGCGCTGCGGGCGCGCCATTGACGAAGCCAGGCCCATCGACGGGCATGAGGCCCGGACCGGCGACGCCTTGAGAAAGTAGGACCGTGCGCAAGATGCCGCGGAGCCCGATCTTCCCGCCCGGCGACGCGCTAGGTGAGGGCTTGGGTGACGGGGCGACATCGGCGACCACGACGACCGGACGCATCATCGCAATCGCGAGCACGAGGAGCGAGAGGGCGAGCATGAGTCGGCGAATCGGTGTCACGGTTCTTTCGGCCACTCGAACTCCATCATCCCGTCCCCCTTCGCCGCGCGACGCGACCACGAGTGTGCATCGGCCATCTCTTCCGCGGCGCGTCGCGCGAGATCGGCGGCGATCGCCGGGCTGACGACGCGCGCCGAACCGCCGAAGCCGAGCACCCACGAGACGACCTCTTGTGGATCGTTGACGGCGAACGCGATCCGCAGCTTCCCGTCCTCGCCGTCCTCGCACCCGACTTCGGCGGGCCAGCGGCGCGCTCGCACGTATGCGGCGCGGCTCGCGTCGATCTCGACGACGACGCGCATCGGCTTTTGACGTTGGCCGACGTACATGCCGAAGCTGTGCTCGAGCGCGTCGGAAAGGCTGAGCTTCGGATCGGCCTCGAACCCGTCTTCGAGCGCCACGTCGCGCATAAGGTCGACCGCGAAGAATTTCGGAGCCTGGCGCACTTTTTCGCGTCCCCAGACGTAGAAGCGCCCGACGTTTTCGTGAAGCGCGTACGGCTCGATCTGACGCGACTTCGGTTTGCCGCCGGTCGTGTTCGTGTACGTGAACGCGATCATGCGATGATCTCGCAGCGCGCACTCGACTTGCGTGAGGCGCTCGTAGAAGGCTTCGTCAGCGCGCGGCTGCGGACGGTGGACGGGCGGCGGGGCGCCCTCGCTCGATCCCGCGAGCTGCGAATCCCAACGCTCGAAGAGCGGCGCCAACTCGTCGACGTACGGCGAGCCGAGCGCGGCGGCGTTCGCGCGGAGCATCGTCACGCGGTCGCGCAACCGCGCCTGCGATGACGGCGCCGGCTTGATCGTCCACATCGGGTCGACGACGTGAAAGCGCTTTTCTTTGGCACCCCAGCGCAGCACGCAGCCTTCGCGCTCGAGTCGTTTCTTGACGCGCTTCCACGTCGCCGCCGACAGGCCGCCGCCGTAGACCTCGCGAGCGTGTGCAAGGGTGATCGTGCGAGCAGAATCGAGCTCGCGCAGCAATCTGATGAGACCGTCGCTCCGCGCTGGCATGTATCGGCTACGATACGCCCGACAGGACGACGAACTCCTATGGCCGCGTCCAAATCGGAGGGGCTCGCGCTGTGACCGGGTCAGTATCCGGCCGGCTTTGCGCGGGCCTGACGCCGTGGTTGAATGGGAGTCGGAGGTTTGCACATGGACATATCGGACTATTGGCGAGAACAGAGCCGCAAGCGCAGGATCAAAGCGCGAGAGACCGGCCGCTGCATCATCTGCATGACGCGCGACGCGAGGGAAGGCCGCGTCACGTGCGGGCGCTGCTGCGCCGCTGCCACGGCAGCGACGAAGCGCCGTCGCGGGACTCACGCCGAGACGGACAGCGTCGAAAGCGGGCTGACGGCGAGCGAGTCGCGGCCTCTCGCTCACGTGTCGTAATCGCGTCGCGCATCGGTGCGGAGCAGACTCAATGAGTCGCGCGCCGCGCCGTTGAACCCGCGCCGGCATGACACCGCTGTACAGCCACATAGACCTGCGCGTCCGCGATCGCGAACGCGCGGTCGCGTTTTACGATCCCATCATGCGCTGCTTCGGCTTCGAGCTTGAGGCGCGCAAAGCGGGCGACGAATGGCCGACGTGGCGCAGGCCGGGAGACGACCGCAACGGCGAGTTCTTCGGCTTCGAAGTGGATCCGAACCACAAGCCGAACGAGAACCGCCTCGCATTCCGCTGCACGTCGAAAGAAGAAGTCGACAGCGTGACGGCCGTCGCCCTCAAGGCCGGCGCCGTCGACATGGACGGCCCGATCGTCTACACGCCGCGCTACTACGCGAGCTTCTTCGACGACCCGGACGGCAACAAGCTCGAGCTCTGCTTCCTCCACGATCCGGTCGCCTAGCCGCCCGCGCTGCGGGAAGACCCTATTCCCTATAGGATTAATGGGGGACTTCCGTCTCCGGGTTAATGGGGCGTGCGACGCCAATTCCGGACCGTCGTCACTGTACGTGGCGGCGCCGATACGTTAGGCTAAAGCACGTCACCCGTTAATTCCCTACGGAGTCGCTATGGATTGGCACGTCGCTCTCGCAGGCCTGCTCGTCGGCACCGCAGTCGGGTTCTCCGGCGTCGGCGGCAGCTCGCTCATGATGCCCGTTCTCGTGCTCATGCTCGGCGTGCAGCCGCTCATCGCCGTCGGCACCGATCTCGCATATAGCGTTCCGACGAAGCTCGTCGGCATGTTCGTGCACGGGCGCCAGCACACGATCCGCTGGAAGCTCGTCCTGTTGCTCGCCATGGGCGGCGTCCCCGGTGCAGTCGCCGGGGTGTTCTTGCTCGGCGCTGTCAAGCGACTCATCCCGCTCGACGCGCTCAACGCCGAGCTCAAGCACGGTTTGGGGATCCTGCTCTTCATCATCGCCGGACTCATCGTCGCCGGCCAGTACATCCAAGCGCGCCGCGACAAGGGCAAGAACTGGGTTCCGCTGCGCCCGAAGGCCACATGGATTATCGGCACGGGTCTCGTCGTCGGCTTCCTCGTCAGCTTGACCTCGATCGGCGCAGGCTCGATCACGATGACGCTCATGTGCCTCATCCTGCCGCGGATGCGCATCCAGGAACTCGTGGGTTCGGACGTCGCGTTCGCCGCCATCATCGTGCCGATCGCCGCCGCGGGTCACTGGGCGCTCGGGAGTATCAATTGGGCGATGACGCTGAGTTTGCTCGTCGGATCCATCCCGGGCGTCATCATCGGCAGCCGCCTGTGCGGCGTCCTGCCGGATAAGATCGTCAGGCCGGCGACCGCCTTCGTCATGGCGTTCACCGGCTCGCGCATGTTCTAGTCAGGAAGGAGATCGCGACACCTCATGGATTGGCACATCGCGCTCGCCGGTCTGCTCGTCGGAACCGCCGTCGGATTCTCGGGCGTCGGCGGCAGCGCGCTCATGATGCCGGTGCTCGTGCTCATGATCGGCGTCCAGCCGCTCGTCGCCGTCGGCACCGATCTCGCCTATAGCGTTCCCACGAAGCTCGTCGGCATGTTCGTGCACTGGCGCCAGAACACGGTGCGCTGGAAGCTCGTATTGCTGCTCGCTATCGGCGGAATCCCCGGCGCGCTGGCCGGCGTTTTCCTGCTCGGCTTCGTCAAGCAGATGGTCTCGCTCGACGCGCTCAACGGTTATCTCAAGCACGGTCTCGGCATCTTGCTCTTCGTCGTCGCCGCCATCATCCTATTCGGCCAGTACATCCAGAGCAACCGAGACAAAGGGAAGAACTGGGTGCCGCTACGCCCGAAAGCGCCGATCATCTTGCTCATCGGTCTTGGCGTCGGATTCCTCGTCAGCTTGACCTCGATCGGCGCAGGTTCGATCGCGATGACGCTGCTCTATCTCATCCTGCCGCGCATGCGCTTCCAGCAGCTCGTCGGCTCGGGTGTCGCATTCGCGGCGCTCATCGTGCCGATCGCGGCCGCCGGCCACTGGGCGCTCGGCAGCATCAACTTCCCGATGACTCTCAGTTTGCTCGTCGGATCGATTCCGGGCGTCATCATCGGCAGCCGTCTGTGCGGCGTGTTGCCCGACAAGGTCGTGCGCCCGGCGACCGCGCTCGTCATGGCGCTCACCGCCGTGCGCATGTTCTGAGAGCCGAGCTCCGCTCGGCTCCGGTCGAGCTAAAGCTCGACCGCTACCACAAACAAAACGCCCCCCGGTCTTCCATCTGCCGGCGGGCGTTCCGTTTCCCTACGGATCATTCTAGCAGACCTCACAGGCCGCTGTCATCCCCAAAGGCGGTGGCACGGGTCACAATTGACGGCGATCTACCTCCAATACCGAGCGCCAATGCGCGAGCGCGCGCATCTCGTCGCTCGTCGGGGGCGTGTCCGCGCTTTCGACCGCGGCCTGGAGTGCGTCGAGGCCGTTGCCGACGGCCCAAAGGCTCGTGAACTCGATCGCCGGTGATCCGACCGAGTTGTCGGGGCTCTGCACCGGCGGCCCTCCGGCCAACGCCTTCTTGCCCTTGTGCATGGCGGATTCAAAGGCGGCCCGAGCGAGGACGCGCAGGGCCTCGACCTCGTGAGCGACGCGGAACTGTTCGATGAGGTCGGCGTCGGAGGCGCGCACGCGCGGGTCTTTCTCGACTACGAGCGGCTGCGACCAGGTATGTCCACCTTCCGCCAGCCGGATAGTGTAGCGACCCGGCGGCGCGAGTACGCCGCCGAGAAAACCGCCCTGCGGCTCACCCGGCAACAGCCCGTACGCGAAGTCCCAAGCGAAGCGATGCGCACCGGGCGAGGCGAAGAGCGCCGGTCCGGGCTGCGCCCAGAACGCCGGGAAGTCCAGCTCATCGGGGTTGACCGCTTTCGGCGGATGGGCGCTGGAATAGCTCCGAACGAGCGAGCCCGATGCATCGTAGATCGAGAGCGTCAACGGACCGGAGAGCTTCGCGTTGACGATGTAGTCGATGAACGCCCCGTCTGCGCGGTTTTCGCCCGCCGGTTCTTCGGGCGGAAGCCGTTCGCTCGGATCTTGATGTGCGCGCATGCGGATCGCCGTCTCCGGTTCGAAGAGCCAAGCCGGCCCCGAGGTCGACATCGCCTCGTGGAGCGGCGAAAGATCGTCGAGGACCCAGAACGACCGCCCGTGCGTCGCGATCGCGAGCGAGTCTTGCTCGACGACGAGATCGCGGACCGGCACGACCGGCATGTTGAGACGCAGCGATTGCCAGTTCGCGCCGTCGTCGAACGAGACGTAGACGCCGAGCTCGGTTCCCGCATAAAGGAGACCGCGTCGCGACGGATCTTCGCGAACCGCGTTGACGTATGCGCCTGCCGGTATGCCGCGCACGGACGGCGTCCACGTCGCGCCCCAGTCGCGCGTCTTATATATGTAGGGACGGATATCGTCGACCTGATGGCGATCGATCGCGGCGTATGCCGTCGCCGGATCGAACGTCGACGCTTCGATGATCCCTACCTTGCTCCACGGCCCTAGCTGCTTCGGCGTGACGTCGTTCCACGTCGCTCCCTCGTCGCGCGTCACCCAGATCTTGCCATCGTCCGTTCCCGCCCATATCGCGCCTGCCCGGATAGGCGACGGCGCGATCGCCTGCACGACGCCCCGACGCACGCCGGTCCCGTCGTTGTCCGCCGCCGTCGGCGGATCGAGGCTGTGGGGTACGGCAGGGTTCGGCCGCGTCAGGTCGGGGCTGATGATGCGCCAGCTGTTGCCGCCGTCTGCCGAGCGGAAGATCATCTGCCGCCCGAAATAGAGCACGCCTTTTTCCGAGCGCGACTGCGCAAGCGGCAGCGTCCACGTCGACCGGTAAAGCGCAGGGAATGCGAGCGTCGGGTCGATGGACTGCGTCTGGCGCGAGCGCAGGTCCTCGCGGCTCACCGTGTCGCCGTAGAGGATGTCGGGATCGGTGTTCGATGCGCCGACGTAACCCGATTCGCCGCCGGCGACGATCATCTGCCAGTCGAACGACGTGATGCCGAGCGCGTCGCTTCGCGTCGGCACTTTCGCGGCTCCGTTGTCCTGCTGCGCGCCGTAGACGTCGAACGGGAACCGATCGTCGGCCTCGATGTGGTAGAACTCCCCCGTCGGCTGATTGAACCACGAACTCCACGTGAGGCCGCGATCGACGCTTATGCTCGTCCCCTGATCGCTCGCGAGGGCGATCCGGTCGCGATCGCGCGGGTCGACCCACGGTTGGTGGAAGTCATCGCCGTCGGGCGATCCCTTGATCGCGGTGAAATGCTTGCCGCCGTCGGTCGAGCGGTAAAACGCCGTGTCGGAGATGTAGACGGTATCGCGATCGACCGGATCGACCGCGAGCTTGCAGAAGTACCAGCCCCGCTGCCACAAGCGCGGGTCGCCGTCGATGAGCGACCAGGTGACGCCGCCGTCGTCCGACCGGTACAAGCCGCCTTTCGCCGCGTCGACGATCGCGTATACGCGGTGCGAGTCGCTCGGGGCGACGGCGATGCCCATCCGGCCGATGTGGCCGCGCGGGAAACCGCTCGCCGTGACGTGCCGCCACGACGTACCGCCGTCATGGGAGATGTAAAGCCCGGTGCCCGGACCGCTCGAAGGCGGATAGATGTTCCACGGAGGACGCCGCGTCTGCCAAAGCGCCGCATAGACGGTGTTGGGATCGTTCGGGTCGATGACGACGTCGATGGCGCCGGTGTTCTGATCTTTGTAGAGGACGCGCTGCCACGTGTTCCCGCCGTCAAGCGAGCGGAAGACGCCGCGCTGCGTGTTCGGCCCCCAACCGTGACCGAGCGCGGCGACGAAAACGCGGTCCGGATTTTGCGGGTCGACCGCGACCTTGCCGATCTGCCGCGTGTCGTCAAGCCCGATGTGACGCCACGTCGCGCCCGAGTCGGTCGACTTGTACATGCCGTCGCCGTAAGTGATATCGGAACGCATGTCCGCTTCGCCGGAGCCGACGTAGATGACGCGGGGATCGGAATACGCGACCGCGATCGCGCCGATGGATGCGATCGGCTGCGAATCGAAGATCGGCTTCCACGTCCGTCCCGCGTCGTCGGTTTTCCACACCCCGCCTGCCACCGCGCCGAAATAGAAGAGCGTCGGGTTGCCCGGCACGCCGGT
>JANWLL010000052.1 GCA_025450855.1 Vulcanimicrobiia bacterium | reverse complement strand
TTCCCGAGGGTCATATGCACCGCCATTTCGACAGCTGACGCTCACCGCCCCGCCAATCTAGAGAGCACCGCACCGCCGTACAGATAGATTCCCGCGGCGACCGCCATCAAACTCGCGATGAGCACCGCGCCGGCGCCCGCGTGTTTCGCCGCACGGGCCAGTGGATGATCGTCCGGCTGGACGAGATCGACGATATGCTCGAGGCTCGTGTTGAACAATTCCGCAGCGAGGACGAGACCGATCGCGGCCGAGAGCACGAGCCAGTGGATCGCATCGAAGCGGAGCAGCGCTGCAAGCGCGATCGCGACGACGGCGAGCCCGAGCTGCCTGCGGAAATTCGGCTGGTCGATGAACGCTTGCCGTATCCCGTCGATCGCATCGGCGAACGCGTTCGCGAAACTCCGCTTAGCGATGATCGTCCTCCGCCTTGAGAGCTTGCAACAGCCGGCGCGTCAAGCCGTGCATGCGAGCCGCCTCGCGTCGCTCGTGATGATCGTAGCCGCACAGATGGAGCGTGCCGTGCACGATCAAGCGCTGCACCTCTTCGACGAGCGGCGCGCCGTACGCGCGCGCTTGACGTCGCGCCGTCTCGACCGACACGACGACGTCGCCGAACGGCTCACCCGCGCTGCGTCCGTCGTCGACGTCGAACGACAGCACGTCGGTCGCGCTATCTTTGTCGCGATACCGCTTGTTCAAGCGCCGGATCTCCTTGTCACCGGTCAATACGACCGCGACCTCCCCGACGATATGCGGCGCCGCCTTCATGAGCGTCGCGATCACCGCGGCCTTGAGCGGCTTGACGTCTATCCGCCATCGTGCCGCCCCGCGCACCGCCACGGTCGGATGGAGTGGTCGACCTTCACGGTCGTCCGCCGCGGCCTTGCCCTTACGAGCGCGAATCTTTGTCGCCGAGGCGCGAGGAGCGACCCCCTCGCGCCACGGCGACCTAGCGATCTGCGCGCGCATATGCTTGGATGATCGCGCGGATGAGCGGGTGACGGACCACATCCGCCTCGGCCAGCTCGACGATCGCGATGTCTTTGACTTCGGTGAACAGCGTCGCCGCGTGGACGAGGCCCGAGTCGTTCCGGCGAACGAGGTCGATCTGCGTCACGTCGCCGCAGACGACCATTCGCGAGTTGGCGCCGATGCGCGTGAGAAACATCTTCATCTGGTCGCGCGACGCGTTCTGGGCTTCGTCGAGCACGACGAAGGCATCGGCGAGCGTACGGCCGCGCATGTACGCCAACGGGGCGACCTCGATCTGGCCCCGCTCGACGGCCCGTTCGATCGCGTTCTGCTCCATGATCTCGCCCAGCGCGTCGAACAGCGGGCGTAGATAGGGATCGACTTTCGCTTGGAGATCGCCCGGCAGGAAGCCGAGGTTCTCGCCCGCTTCGACTGCGGGGCGCGACAGCACGATGCGCTGGACGTCGCCGGCACGCAGCGCCGCGAGCGCCATGATCACGGCAAGAAACGTCTTTCCCGTGCCTGCGGGGCCGATGGCAAACGTCAGCGTGTGCGAGGCGACGGCGTCGACGAATGCACGCTGGCCGTTCGTGCGCGGACGGACCGGGCGTCCGCGCCGCGTCGTCGCGAGCGTGTTACCGGTCGGCGTTTGTGAAGCCGCGCCGGTCGAGATGAAACTCGACCGCTCCCCCACCGGAGTAGCGGCTGCCGCGGCAACGTCATCCGCCGACAAAAATTCACCCGCGTCGGCCGCGTCGATCAAGCGCCTCAAGATGCTCGACGCCTTGTCGGTCGCATCGCGCGCGCCCGCGATCACGAGCTCGTCGCCTTCGACGTGGATCGCCGCGTTGGTCGCACGCTCGACGGCGTGGAGCACGCCGTCGAATTCGCCGAACAGCCGAATCCGATCGTCAAGGGCGGCGATGCTGACCCGAGTCTGCGTCACCAGTCTTCGGGATTGTGACCGCCGCCGCGGTGGGCCGCACACGGACCGATGACGGCGCTTGCGACGATCGCTTGCGCCGCCGGCGGCAAGCTCGCGAGCAGCGTCGACAGATCCATGCGGCTCGGCGCGAACAGCAGCGATAGGTCAGGCGGGGATTGCAGCGGCGACGCGTCGCCGCGGGAGCCGAGGTTGGCCAACGTCGACGGCGCAGATGCCGAAACGATCGTCGCCGGCCGCGCGAACGATTGCACGCTCCGCGAGATTTGCGCCACCGCAGCTTGCGCGCGGGCGGCGGCGGCAGCAGTCAAGCGACGCTCGAGCGCCAGACGGACGTCTGCCGCAGTCATCTGAAGCTCGGTCGACGCGTCGCCTGAGCTCGCCGCCTTCTGGGCTTGCCCTGCCTGCTTGACCGCCTTCGACATCGACGAGAATATCGCGTAGATGACGTAGAGGATGAACAGGAACGGGATGAAGTTCCCGAAGTCCGCTAAGCGCATCGCGGCGGCGGCTGCGAACATCGCCCGCTACGATCCCAGCGGCGGCGCTGGTCCCGACGGCGGCGGCGTGCTCGGCGTCTGACCGCCGCCCGACGCCTGCGATATGGAGTTGCGCATGTCGGTGTCCGCGAGGACGTTGCGCATGCGGTAGTAGTCCATGACGCCGAGATTGCCGCTGCGGAACGCGTCGGCGATGGCCGTCGGCACGAGCGCTTCGGCCTCGGTCACCTTCGCGCGCATCGCTTGCGTCTGCGCCTTCATCTCCTGCTCTTGCGCCTGCGCCGCGTATTGACGTTCGGCGGCCTTCGCTTGAGCGACGCGCCGGTCGGCTTCCGCCTGCGCGGTCTGCAGTTCGGCGCCGATGTTGCGTCCGACGTCGACGTCGGCGATGTCGATCGAGACGATCTCGAACGCGGTGCCGGCATCGAGACCCTTCGAAAGCACGGTCTTGCTGATGTGGTCGGGGTTCTCGAGCACTTCCTTGTAGTCCGCGCTGCCGCCGACCGCGGCGACGACGCCTTCACCGACGCGCGCGATGATCGTCGGCTCGCCCGCGCCGCCGACGTACCGGTCGACGCTCGCGCGCACGGTGATCCGCGCCTTGACGTTGAGTTGGATGCCGTCTTTCGCGACGCCCTGAAACGTCGGCGTCTCGATGACTTTCGGGTTGACCGACGTCTGCAGCGCCTCGAGCGGGTTGCGCCCGGCGAGGTCGATCGCCGTCGCGCGCTGCCATTCCATGGTGATCTGCGCGCGCTGCGCAGCGATCATCGCGAGCACGACGTTGTCGATGTGGCCGCCGGCCAGGTAGTGCGCCTGCAGCTGATCGACGTTGATGTGCAAGCCGGCTTTCGTGGCGGTGATGAGAGCGTCGACGATCACCGACGGCGGGATCCTGATGAGCCGCATGCGGAACAAGCTAAAAAGCCCGAGTGGGACTCCGGCGGCTCGAGACCGGATCCACAGGCCGATCGGCACATAGTAGATGAACGCGAAGAACAATATGATCGCGACAAAAGCGACGACTATTACGAAAGGTCCGACGAGATCCATGCCCTCTCCCTTGCCTTAAGCGCGTTTGACGAAAATCTTGGAACCGGCGACGTGGTCCACCCGAATGGCGGTCTGAGCCGGGATGAAGTCGCCTTCGGTCTGTACTTCGTAGCGCTGACCGTCGATCGAAGCGAAGCCCGCCGGCCGCAGTTGCGAGAGCGATGTGCCGACACGCCCGACGAGGTGCGACAAAGTCGGCGCGGCGACGTAACCCTCGGTGGTCGACTGCGCGCTGGCGAACGCGAGCCGTTTGAAGAGCGCGCTTTCCGGCAGCCAGCGCAGCAGGATTATGAAGACGACGATCGAGACGACGAGCGCCCCGGCCATCACGCCTACGCCGAGCAGCCAATATGCCGCCCCGAAAGCGAGCACGATGCTCGTCATTATGAGGAGCGAGCCGATGATGCCCCCGACGCCGTGTCCGGGCAAGATATGGAGCTCGAATAGCAAGCCCAAGACGCCGAGGACGAACAAACCGACGATGACGGCCGTCGACGCGCCGGCGATGATGTGCGCGCCGAAGAACAGGCCGAACGCGAGCACCGCGATGATCCCGGCGATGAAGTAGCGCGTCTGCAGCTCGATCCACAAACCGAGGAACCCGATCGAGAGGAGCAGGCCGGAGATGAGCGGGTCCGATGCCCACTGAGCTATCTGCTCGCCAAGCGTCGGCGCGTATGCGACGACCGGCGCATCTTTGATGCCGGCGATCGCGAGAGCGCCCTCGTCGTTCGACGAGACACCGTCGATGAAATGGTGCGCCATCGCCTCGGCCGGGGTGAGCGATAGGATATCGCCCTTCTTCTTCAGACCAGGGATGACGACGTTCGGATCGACCATGCCGGCCGCGATCTGCGGATCGCGATGGTGCTGCTCGGCGAGCGACTCCATCTCGCTGCGGATCGCGGCGATCATCTTCGCGTCGACCGGTGTCTCGCCGCTAGGACCGAGCTCGATCGGCAGCGTCGCCCCCATGCTCGAACCCGGCGCCATGACGATCTTGTCGCACACGAGCGCGATGAGCGCTCCGGCCGACCACGCACGATCGGGTACGAACGCTATGGTCTTGATGCCGGCGCCCTCGAGCGCGTCCTTGATCGCGTTCGCGTCGTCGACGGATCCGCCGTTCGTGGCGATGCGAAGGAGCACGGCCTGCGCGCCGCTCGACTTCGCTTGGTCGATCGCGCCTTCTATCCGATGCGCCATGCCGGCGTCGATCGTCCCGTCGACGTCGACGGAGATGACGTTTGCCTGCGAGTCGGCTGCCGAGGCGCGCTGGCCGTGGATCGCAGACACGAACAGACCTGCCGAACCGAGCACGATACACGCCGCGAAAAACGCGGCCCGCAAGCTGGCGGCTCGTTCGCGCCTGCGCGCTCGCTTCATCACGCCGCGCCCCTCGCGCTCATCTCTGCTTTGACCGCCTCTTGGATGGCTTTGCCGTCGGCCTGGTCCTTGAGCGCAGCCATCGCGGTCTTCATCGCATCGCCGAATTTCGCATCGGCGCCGAGGCCTGCCAGCGCCGCTTTGACGGCCGCTTTTAGCGCGTCGCCCGTCATTCGCGCCGGCAGATACGCCTCGAGGATCGTGCGCTCGCGCTGTTCTTTGTCGGCAAGATCCGCGCGTCCGGCCTTGGTGAACTCTTCGATCGAATCGTTGCGCTGCTTCACTTGCTTGCGCAACACGTCAAGCTGCTCTTCATCCGAGAGCGATGTGTTGCGCTCGATCGTCCGGTACTGCATGGCGGAAATAGCCATGCGCAGCGTGCCGGTGCGCTCCGCGTCGCGCGCCTTCATCGCCTCTTTGAGATCGGCGTTCAATCGGTCTGTGGTCGACGTTGCGGCATTCCCCCAGCGCGACCACTTCCGCGCTCGCCTGCCCTCGTCCCGTATACCCGACCTTCGGCATATTGTCCCGTTGGAAGGTCGCCGCTACCACCGTCGCAACGGGCTGCCGATGCCCAAGATAGGTGGGATAGCGGTCTGGGCGAAAACCCCTCGTCAGGGTTGAAAACCGCGGCCGACGGCGCCGCCGGAAGAGTCTACGACGCGACTAGGTGCGGGCACGAAGCGGCCCGCATCTCGCGTCCAAGACCGAGTGCAAAGGGGGTGACCTCAACCATGGAAACGAGAGTCGGACCGAACGAATCGATCGAAAGCGCGCTCAAGCGCTTCAAGAAGATGTGCCAGAAGTCTGGAGTTCTCGCTGAGGCTCGCCGCCACGAGCACTACGAGAAGCCGAGCGTCCGCCGCAAGAAGAAATCGGCGGCGGCGCGCAAGCGGCGCTCCTAGATCGGCGGACTAGGGAGCGGTCGAGATTCATCTCGACCGCCGCGTTCGTTCCATTTGGAAGCTAGTCTGCGGTCGACCCTAAAGGTCGACCGCTCCATTTTCGACGCGCACGCATCGCCGAGACGATGGCGACCGAGGCACCTAGGGCGATGATCGCAACGATGAGCGCTTTCGACTCAAGACCGTTGCGATACGGCCCGCTCGCGACCAGCTCCGATCCGTGGACGGCGATCGCGCCGACGCTCCAGATGAGTCCACCTGCGGCCATGAGCCGAAAACCCACGCTCGCGTCGCGCCAGGCGAACACGACTCCGCAAAGCTGCACCGCATAGACGATGACGAGCGCGCCGGCCGCGACCGCATCCGATACGCCGAACCGCGCGAACTCGCCGTAGCGGAAATCTTCGGCCGTGTGCGGGATCGTCGCCGCTACGAGCAGCAGCGTCAAAGCGATTGGTATCGACGCTCGGCTCATGCGCGTCCGGCTAGATCTCCCATTCCCACGTGTTCCAGAACGGCGTCGAGGCGTGTGCGGGCTTGAAGTTCTTGAAGTCCGTGTTGATGACGTGCTGGTCGCGTTCGAACCACAGGACGAGGATCGGCATCTTCTTGGTCAGGATCTCCTGGACTATCGCGTAGTCCGCTTTTCGCC
>JANWLL010000051.1 GCA_025450855.1 Vulcanimicrobiia bacterium | reverse complement strand
GAGCTGGTCCACAGGAGCTCTCGCGCGATCGTATCGGCTGGAGTCGTATAGAGGCCTTGGCAAGACGGCGGCGGTCGACCGCTCCATCCAAAATTTTGGCATAATGTAGGCAGGGCGCTCGGAAAGCGACCCTCGACTCGCGAACCGAAAGCCGTATGATGCGTACAATAGGCTTTGCGACGGTATTTTCTGCTTTGTCGGCGCAGCTGCTCGTCGCGCAGCCGGTCAATGCCGACTCGCTGAAGTTCACGGCCGTGCAGGTCATGGGCAAGGTCGTCTACTTCAACACGGTCGACGAATCAAAGGTGCCTGGTCTCACCGGGTCCATCGTTGACTCCATGCAAGAGCAGTCGAAGGGCGGCCTTTCGATACCCGTCGCGTTCGATGCGCAGCGCGAACCGTATCGCTCGGGCGTCGAACGGCCGGATATGGGGATCGGGGTCGGGCCTAAGTATATCGTCCAAAGCATCAACGCGCAGATCGCCGTGTTCACAACGAGCGGGCAAAAGCTCAAAGGCTGGCCGAAAAGCGCGAACCTCTTCCTCGGACTCAAAGCGACCGACTTCGTCGTCGACACGCGCGCGCAATGGGATACGTGGGATCATCGTTTTTGGATCTCGTTCTTGTGCCCGCACGGCTACTGCCTCGCGGTGAGCAAGACGAGCGATCCGACCGGCGTCTGGTACGTCTACGGCTTCGACTTGCTCGACAAGCCGGGATTCGAGGTCGATTTCGGCATGTTCGCCTTCGATCAGCATACGGTGTCGGTCTCGACGCATATGGCGCACTATCGCCATCAAGGCCAGGGCCTCCATGCCGGAATCTTCACGATCGACAAGGCCGCGCTCGAGAGCGGCTCGACGAACGTCGCGCCGCAGGGTTTCGCCGACATCCATACGTCGGGCCACGATATCGACACGGTGGAGCCGGTGCTCGTGCCGAACACGGCGGGCGGTCAGCCGGCCGGCGAGTTCTTCATGAGCACCGAGGGATTCAACTTCCCGTGCTACGGCATACGGCCGTACTGCACGCATCTCTACGTGTTCATGCTATCGGGCAGCGGCAACTCGCAGTCGATATCGGGCGGCGACGTCGAGATGCAGCCGTATCGCTTCACACCCGTCGCCAACACGCCGAAGTGCAAGCGCTGCCTCGAGACGGTCGGACCGATGATGACGACGTCGCCGGTCTACAACAAGGGCTTGATCAGCTTTGCGTTCGGCACGGGCGTGAACAACGGGAGCCAGGAGATCGCGGCGATCCGCTGGGGGCAGCTAGCCCCGACCGTGACCGGTATGCAGCTGACGTCGACACGGCTCATCCAGAGCGGCACGCTCGAGTATCCCGGCGATCGCGCCGCGTTCTTCCCATCGGTCATGACCGACTATGCCGGCAGCTTCTATATGGTCTTCGACGTCAGCAGCTCGACGCAGAGTCCGAGCGTTTACGTCGCTGCGCGACGCGCGAGCGATCCGTTCAACCAGTTGACCGAGGTCCAACTCGTCAAAGGGGGTGCGGCGCCGCCCGACGTGTTCCCATGGGGCGACTACACCGCCGGTGCGTTCAGCGGATCGAGCGGGCCCGTGTGGTTCGCGAGCGAGTACGCAGGGGTCAACAACGAATTCGGCACCGAGATCTTCAACGTGAATTTCTAGCGAAGAGCGGCGGCCATGCGCGTGACTATTTCTCTGAGTAGCGCGCGCGACGTCCCCATGTTGAGGCGTACGAAGCGATCGGCGAAGGGGCCGAACTTCCGGCCGGGTTCGAGTGCGACGCGACCGCGCTCCAAGAATCGTTGCGCCGGATCGCCGTCGATGGCGAGGCGCGTGCAGTCCAGCCACGCGAGGTACGTCGCCTCCGGCGGTACGTAGCGCGCCTGTGGAATTTTCTCTTGCAGCAGATCTCCGAGCAGGCGGCGGTTGCCATCGAGATACTCGCGCAGTGAGTCGAGCCACGGCGCGCCGTGACGAAATGCTGCGATCGTCGCGATGACGCCGAGATGTCCGATCCGCGATTCTATCTCGTCCGGCCGAGACTTCAGACGCGCGCGCAGCTTGTCGCGGATATTCCCCGAGCTTGCGCCGATGACCGCGCACTTGAGGCCCGCGATGTTGAACGCTTTCGATGCCGACCACAGCGCGACGCATGGCAGTTCTCCCGATACGCTCGGGGCGGGAGTGAAGGCGACGCCGGGCATGGTCAAGGGTGCGTGACTCTCGTCGCTCACGAGCGCGACACCGTACCGCTCGCAGAGCGCGATGACTTCGCGCAGTTCGGCTTGCGTCCACACGCGTCCGACCGGATTGTGCGGACTACACAGCAGATACGCTCGCGCGCCGCTCGCGAACGCGCGCTCGAGCGCGTCGAAATCGAGCGACCAGCGTCCGCTTTTATCCTGCGCGAGCGGAGCGGCGGCGATCGTGCGCCCCTCGTGCGGTATGACGTCGTAGAACGGCGGGTAGACCGGCGGGTTGATCACGACCCGGGCTTCCGGAGGAGACAAGATATGAAGCGCTTCGGCGACGCCCGCCATCACGTCGGGTACGGCGAATATCTCCGCCTCGTCGACGTCCCAAGCAAAACGGTCGCGAGCGAAATATGCGAACGCCGCCGGCAGTTCCGCGGAATGGGCGTAACCGACGTCGCCTCGTGCGACGGCTTCGTCGATCGCATCGCGGACCGGCGCGGCCAGATCGAAGTCCATCTCCGCGACGAACGCGGGCAAAACGTCAGCCGGGTGCGTCGCCCATTTCTCGCTACGGCGTTCGTGCAGCCGGTCGAGCGAGATCGCGTCGAACTGGGATGACCCGGATCGTGTGGTCAATGCGACCCCCGATATCCGAGCTTCGCTCGGACGGTCGAGCTAAAGCTCGACCGCTACAGTGCCTGAACTAAAGTTCGACCGCTACAACATCGGAGATTCCGAATCATCTTCTTGTGGGATGATCGGGCACAAGGCGGTACTATCGGGCGATCGCGCGTTTCGCGAGGCGTGACACGAATCTGCCGCGGGTCAGGAGTCGCATCCGAAGCGCGTGAAAGGGCGTCCGGTGGATACGTTCGACGGAGAATGGATCCGTCACATGGGTACGAGCGAAATGGCGTTCGCTCCGCGCCTATCGAGCATCGGTCGGCCATGGTTCGGCTTCGATGCGACGCTCTTCGAGACGACGGGCGGCACGATCTCGTGCCCGGGGATGCCCGTGCACAGCTTCAGCATGCACCTCGGCGCGCCGATGCGGACCGCGCGCAGTTGTGGCGGCGCCGTCCAGCGGCGCTTACAGACGCTTGGCGACATCGACCTCGTGCCGGTCGGGTGTCCGGCGGCGTGGGAGGATGCCGAGCCGTCGACCTTTCTGCGCATCAACCTCACAGCGGCGATCGTGCTAGCCACCGCAGAGTCGATGGGGATCGATCCGGACGCGCTCTCACTCGCGCCGCAGCTCCAACTGCGAGACCCGATGCTGGAGCACATCGCGTGGGCGCTCAAGGCGGAACTCGAGGTCGGAGAACCGACGGATAGGTTGTACGCCGAAAGTTTGGGCACGGCGCTCACCGCGCAGCTCTTGCGTCGCTATGCGCGGCCCTCTTCGGCGAAGCGCGGGCTGACGAGGCGGCAATGGCGGACCGTCATCGACTACATCCATGACAACCTCTCGGCGGATCTGTCGCTAACGGAGCTCGCCTCGGTCGCCGCGCTCGGAACGTCGACGTTCAAAACGCTCTTCAGGCAGACGGTCGGCATGCCGGTGCATCAGTACGTCGTGAGACAGCGCGTCGAGCATGCGATGAACCTGCTCGCGTCGGGCTCGGCGAAACTCAATCAGGTCGCCCTGAGCGCCGGCTTCGTCGACCAAAGTCACATGGCTCGTTGCTTTCGGCGCGTGGTCGGCATGACGCCGGCGGCCGTCGCGCGCGAACACCGGTGACACCTCTCTTAGAGGCCCCATGAGGAACGCGCTCCGAAGTAACATGTATAGCTGCAAGGAGATCATAAACCGATGAATCGATCGAAGGTCGTTACTATCGCGGTCGCTCTCTCATGCGTGGCTTCCGCGCTCAACACGCCGAACGCTGCGCGAGCCGCCCAACGCTCGACGCCGTACCCGACGATGGCGTCGCTCAGTCAATATCTCATGGCGGACCGCCAAAGCGAGATCGACTTGGCGCGGACCGCTGCCCCTCCGTCGATCTCGGATCATGCGACCGTATGGGTGCTCGGCGCGCACGGCTACGAAACCGCCGTCACGGGCACGAACGGCTTTACGTGTGAGGTGGACCGCTCGTGGACCAAGGCCTTCGATGACGACAATTTCTGGAACCCGAAGGTCCGTACGCCGATCTGCTTCAACGCGCCCGCGTCGCGCACCGTGCTGCCCTATACGATCTTCGAGACGAAGTTGGCACTCGCGGGCGCGACCGAATCGGAGATACGCGATCGCCTGACGGCAGCCGTCGCGGCCAAGCAGCTGCAGGTGCCGGAGAACGGCTCGATGGCCTACATGATGTCGAAGGTCACCTACATCGACGATCATGTAAAGGCGTGGCACTCGCACATAATGATCTACACGCCCTTAGCCCTCGGCGCTGACTCCGGAGAAAGCTGGGGTGCTAATCGAGATGGCTCTCCGGTGGTCTTCGACAGCGCTCACAAGATGTGGCCACAGCCATGGGCGCTCTTCTTCGTGCCCGTCTCCCACTGGTCCGATGGGTCGCCCGCACCAATGATGTGAACATGTCCAGCCGTGGACGGTCGAGCTAAAGCTCGACCGCTACATCATGCTACATCATCTGTGGTTGAGGCGAATCGAAAGGCCGGCGCTCGCGCGCCGGCCTCGTCGATGTTGATCGGAGTTCCGCTCAGATCTTTTGGGTGACCGTCAAGAGGAACTCCTGGCTGCCAGGGACCGAACCGGGGATGTACGGGCTCGGGCCGTAGTTGACGAACGGGTTGCCGTTGAACGGATTCGACTCCAGGAACGTCGGGCGGTAATTCCCGGTGAGGTTCTGGATCTGCACCCCGACGTTCGTCTGGTTGCTCAGGTCGTAGTAAAGGTTCAAGTTGTAGAGCAGCGTGGAGCAGCACACCCGGCCGTCGGCGAACAGCGACTCGTTCGGGTCGGGCGAGTTGGTCGGGATGATCGTGCCGCACTTCGGCTGTGTCGGATCGGGTGCGACGCCGGGGCAGTTGCTGTCTGCGTACGTGAACTTCCCGACCCCGTACGGATATCCGCCGATGTAGTTGATCACCGGATTGATCAGCCACCGGTTGTGACGGATGTTCATCACGAGATTCGCCGTGTTCGGCGGCACGAAGCTCACCGGGAACAACGCCCCGGCATACTTGGCGCCAAGCGGAACCGACTGGTTGTAGTCGCCCGGCACGACGGCGAGCGCCCGCATGTGCGTGTAGTTGATGAAGCCCGACACGCCGTTGCCGACGTGGTTGAACTGCCACTCGCCTTCGAAGCCGTTGACGAAGTACGGTCCGACGGCGGTCGGCAACGCGGCCGGTTGGCCTGGGTTATGGAACGTCAGGACCAAGTTGTCCGACTTCCTATAGAACGGCCCCGCTTTGATCGCCATGCCGTTGCCGAAGTCGTGCTCCACTGAGAAGTCGTAGAGATGACTCTGCGGCACGTCCGGCTCGGCTTCTCTCAGGACCGCGATCCGATTCGACGGCGAGTAGTCGAAAAAGTTCGGAAACGCGGTCTCGAACAGCTCGACGCGGCTGTCATACGGCAGCTCGGCGAAATTGCCGTCGGACCCGCGAATGACCGTGCCCGGCGTCAACGTGTAGGTGAAGCTGCCGCGGAGTTGGTTCACCCCATCGGTGAACGTCGGCGCGGCGACGCG
>JANWLL010000050.1 GCA_025450855.1 Vulcanimicrobiia bacterium | reverse complement strand
GTGTAGACGATCCGATACGTCTCGGTCGCCGGCTTGCCGTCGATCTCAGGCGGCTCGAAACGGCTGGCGTGTGCGGCCGCGACCGCCGAGCTGTCGAGTTGGCGATTGCCCGTCGATTGATCGATCGAGACGGTGAGGACTCGACCGTCGGGCCCGATCGTCGCGAGCACGATCGCGGTGCCGCCGACGCCTTGCTCTTTGGCGATATCGGGATATACGGGCTCGACGCGATCGGCGAAGCGCGCGTCGACGACGATCGTCGGCGCATACACCGGAGTCGGTGCGGCATCAGGCGTCGCCGTCGTTTGCGCCGGCGGTTGCGTGCTCACAGGGACCGGAACGGGAGTTGATTCGTTCTGAGTGGTCGCAACCGAAGACTGGGACTGCGAGCCGATACGCGACGACGCGAGCAATTGCGCCGCAAGGCGCGCGGCCGCTAGTCGAGCTGCGGCGGCTTCGTGCTTGGCGGTCGCGCTCGATGCGGTTTGTATGCGCGCGATGCTCGGTGACGAGACGGAGAGCGGCGTCGGCGCCGGTTGGGGAGCCTGCGTCGCGTTCGGCGACGGTGATGGGTTGGGCGTCGTCGACGGCTTGTGCGCTTTATGCGTGAGCGTAGGCGCGACGATCGGCGGTGCGTAGTTCTGCGCGAGCGAAAGCGATGCGGGTTGCGACGTTGGCGCGGGAGGGGCCGGCGCTGCCGCGTGGCCACGACCGTAAGCGGTAAAGCCCGCGATTCCGCCGCCGGTGACGACGACGACGATCGCCGCGATCGCGGGGATGCGCCAGCTGAAGGTCTTTTGCTGCGGCTTCTTCGGACGACGCAACAGATGTTGCGGATTCGCAGGCGTGCTCACGGAGAGGCTCCCGGCATGAACGATTGGTGTGACGGCCGTCACAGGGACGACGGCACTTGTCGTATCCTTACTATCGTCGGGCCGCGCGAGCAGTTTAGGTGAGCTGAAAAGCGAGCGCTCGGAGCAGCGCGACACCGGTCGCAAGCGCACGTTCGTCGAGGTTGAATTCCGGTGAGTGGAGCGATGCCGGCTGCGGATCGTCGGGCGATGCGCAGCCGAGGCGGATCATACAGCCTGGGACGGCCTGCGCGAAGTATGCGAAATCTTCGGCACCCATGGTCGGCACCTCGAGCTCGACGACCGAAGCGATTTGCGGCACGCCGCGAGCGATCCCCATGACCTTCGCCGTCAAGCCAGCGTCGTTGTGCACGCTTGGATAGCCGTGGACGAGCTCTACTTCATGCGACGCGCGATGCGCCGCGCATATGCCGGCGACGATGCGCTCGATCCGCTCGGGGACCGATCTGCGCACGTTCTCGTCGAGGCAGCGGATCGTGCCTTGCAGCGTCGTGCGATCCGCGACGACGTTGCGCCGGTAGCCGCCGTCGATCCGCCCGATGGCGATGACGACCGCCTTCAAAGGATCGATCTCTCGACTGGCGATCGTCTGCAGCGCGCCGACGACTTGCGCCGCCACTGGGATCGTGTCGACCGCGTTGTGCGGATAGCCCGCGTGACCGCCGCGGCCGTCGATGCGGATATCGAAATCGTCGCACGACGCGGTCATCGCGCCGGATCGCAAGCCGATCGAGCCGACTGGCAGCGTCGGCCACACGTGGAGCATCGCGACGGCGTCGACGTCGGGCGATGCGAGCGCGCCGGCTTCGATCATCGGCTGCGCGCCGCCGGGCCCTTCTTCGGCGGGTTGGAACAGAAAACGAACCGTGCCGCGCAGGCTTGAGCGCTCGCGCGCGAGCGAGACCGCGGCGCCGAGCAGCATCGCCGTGTGCCCGTCGTGGCCGCATGCGTGCATCGCGCCTGGGAACTCGGATGCGAAATCGAGGCCGGGTCGTTCTTGGATCGGCAATCCGTCCATGTCGGCGCGCAGCGCGAGCGTCTTGCCCGGAGCGCCGCCCGTCAGCGTCGCGACGATGCCGGTGCCGGCGACGCGCTTCACGTCGATGCCGGCGGCGCGCAGCTCGCGCTCGACGAGCGCGCTCGTCTCGCGCTCTTCGAATCCGAACTCAGGACGTCGATGGATCATCCGGCGCCAGCGGACGACGTCGTCGAGGATCTCCGCGGGCGGAGCGATCATACGGGCAGCGGCGTGCGCGCCTCGCGGCCTTCGGCGATGGTGCGCTCGACGTCTTCGATCGACTTCGGCGTGCCGTCGGTCAGGTTGTCATGCCCGCCCGGGGTTATGAGCAGGTTGTCCTCGATGCGGACGCCGATGCCTCGGAAGCGGGCGTCGATGCCGTCTTCATCCGGCACGTAGAGGCCAGGTTCGATCGTGAGCACCATGCCGGGCTGGAGCAGACGCCAGTCGCGCGCTTCGCGCATGCTGCCGACGTCGTGCGTGTCCATGCCGAGGAAATGACCGATGCGGTGCATGTAAAAGCGCTTGTAGGCGCCCGACGCGATCGCTTCGTCGAGCGGGCCCTTGATCAATCCGAGATCGATGAGGCCCTCCGCGATGACGCGCGTCGCCGCCTCGTTGACGACGGTGTTGAACGCGACCCCCGGCTTGCAAAGCTCGATGCAGCGCGCTTGTGCCGCGAGGACGATGTCGTACACCGCCCGCTGCTCGGGTGTGAATTTGCCGGACATCGGCCACGTGCGCGTGATGTCGGCGCAATAGAGATCGACTTCGGCGCCCGCATCGATGAGGACGAGATCGTCGTCGCCGACGCGCCGCCTGTTCGACACGTAGTGGAGGATGGTGGCGTTCGGTCCGCTCGCGACGATCGATGGGTACGCGGGATATTGCGCGCCCCGACTCGTGAAGACGTATTCGACGATCGCCTGGATCTCGTATTCGTGCATGCCCGGCCTGGAGCAGGCCATCGCGGCGACGTGCGCCTCGCGCGAGATCCCTCCGGCGCGGCGCATACCTTCGATGTCTGCCGGCGACTTGAAGACGCGCAACTCGTGGAGAACCGTGCTCGGGTCGACGAGCGTCAGCGGTCCGCCGTCGGCGCGGCGGCGCGATGAGCGGTAGCCTTTCAGCAGCGACACGATGCGACGGTTGAACACGTCGTCGCGGTCGAACGCATAGAAGAGCGTCGGCGCGCTATCGAGCAGCTCGGGCAGTTTCGCGTCGAGCTCGCCGATCGGGTACGCTGCGTCGACGCCGAAGTCGCGCACCGCGCCTTCGACGCCCGCGCGCCTTCCATCCCACGTCTCGCGCTCGGGGTCGCGCGGACGCACGAAGAGGACGCTCTTCGTCGTCGCATGGCCCGGCGCGAGGACGAGCACGCTCTCCGGTTCGTCGAAGCCGGTGAGATAGTGGAGGTCGGTGTCCTGACGATAGAGATAGTGCGAGTCGTTGGTGCGGATCGTCTCCGGCGCGCTCGGCAGGATCGCCACCGCGTCGCCGATCTTCGCGGCAAACGCGGCTCGGCGCCGCGCGTACTCGCTGCGGTTGTCGCTCAAAGGTTCCTCTCTTCACGCAAGCGGGGCAGCATATCGCGGATCTGCTTGACGTCCGAAGCGTCGGGGCTGCGCTCGAGATACGCCTCGAAATCTGCGATCGCACGGTCGTAGCGGTGCAGCCTCGCGAAGAGGATGCCGCGGTCGCGCAGCTCGGTCGAGTCGCCCGGATCGAGCGCGAGCTGGAGCTCGATCGCCGTCAACGCCGACGCGTAGTCCTTGGCATGGCTGAGGACGTTCTTCAAATTCGAGAGCACGCGCTTGATGATCGCGCGGGGTGCGACCGGATCGAGAAAGCGGTCGGACCACGTGACGCGGCCGCCGGTATGGCGATCGACGATTTCGACGCATTGGGTGGCGTCGATGATGCGGCCTTTGTCGAAGGCGTCGATGAACAAGCGGCTCGTCGCATCGGGGAAGCGGACGACGAAGTGACCCGGCAATCCGACGCCTTCGAGGCGCAAACCGATGCGTCGCGCGACTTCGATGACGACGATCGAGAGGGTTATCGGGATACCGGTCCGCCGCTCGAGCACGCTCGAGAGCAAGCTGTTGCCCGGTTCGTGATAGCGCGTCGAGTTGCCGCGGAAGGCGGCGCGATCGAAGACCGCATCGAGAACCGCGCCCGCCATGGCATATGAATCCGTAGCGCTCGCTGCCGCATGCTCGGCGTCGAGCGCGAAAGCGTCGAGCTCTTTGAGCGATCGGCCGATGTCGACGTTTCGTTCGAAGACGGCGCTGACGAGCAGGCACGCGCGGTCGAGGTGCGGCTGTGCGCCAAGCGCGTCGCACCGCTTGACGTATTCGGCGAACTCAAGACCGGCCATGACGGCGTCCATCGCCGTATGACTTCTACCCGCCTCCATACGCCCCCTCGACGCCGCCGCAGAGCGCCTCGCAGGGTCGCAAGTCCCAACCACCGGAGGGGACGCGCGGCTCACGCTCGGAATGGAATGATGGGCTACATTTAAGAAGCCCCCACTCGCACTATTGTCCGGAAGAGAGTTCGACGGCGGATGCGCGTGATTGCCGGTGACGGCCACGGCGAGGACAGATTCGAATCCGACGGCGGTCTGTTACGCCTCGTCCACACGGTTGAAACAGCGACGAGCGAGACCGACGTGTTCGGCGCCGTCGCCGCCGGTGTTTCGGCTCTGTTCGACGCGGCCTGCGCCGTCATCGTCCTCGCACCGATCGACGGATCGCTTGAAATCGCGGCATCATCTGCTTCGTTCGACGAATTCGCGGCCGCCGTCCGCGAGCGGAGGCTTCCGCTTTCCGCCGACGGACTCGCCGCCGACGCCGTACTCACCGGCGCCTACGCGGTCGATCGCGCGCCGTTCGCCAACGAGCCGCGCGCGCTGCTCGAGCTTTTCCCCGGTCGCGAGAACGTCCGCGCCGCCGCAGCCGTATCGCTGACGGCGCGCGAGGGCACGATAGGTGTGCTCGTGTTGTTCAGCGATCGTGAGACCGCGTTCGGCAGCCGCCGGATGGAAGCGCTGCGCGTCTTCGCATCGATCGCGGCGCTGGAGATCCACCGACGCCGACAGCTCGCCGGTCTTATCGCCCAGCGCTCGGACGCTCGCGCGATGATCGAGGTCGCAAAAGCATTGGGGCGTCACACCGACGAGCGCGAAGTGCTCGCCGACGTCGTCGCGCATTGCCGCTCCTCGACGGGCGCATCGTTCGCGATCGCTTGGGTGCTCGAGGGCAATCTCTTCCGCCCGGCCGCGATCGACGGCGACGATCGCGCCTTCGCGCTCGCCGCGAAGCTCAACGCCGATGCAACGCTGCCGCTCGGCCAGGGACCCGAAGGCCGCGCGGTGCGCGCGCAGCGCATCGAGGCCGTGAAAGACATCGAGGCCGATCGGGCGTATGCGCCGTGGCTTGACGCAGCGCGTGCGAGCGGGTTTCGCTCGATCGTCGCGGTGCCGCTCTCGTCGGCCGAGCGCGCGACGGTCGTCGCCGTCTACGCCGCCGGCGTCGACGCTTTCAGCGATGCGGACCTCGCTCACCTCGAGGCCTATGCGAGCCACGCGCGACTCGCTGTCGATCGCGCACGTGCGTTCGCGGACGCCGCTACCTCGGCGCGCGATCGCGTGCTTCGCGCGGCAGGCGCAGGCGCGGTATCCCACAGCCTCGATCTCGGCGACGTCGCCCGCAGCATCGCGCGCGTAGCCGGCGAGACGGCGGGCGCCGAGTTCGCGGTGACGTACGTCGGCGACAACGACTCGCTCACTATCGGCGGCGCTTGGAATGCGCCCCCGAATCTCGCGATCAACACGACGCTGAACCTGGCCGATCCGACGCTCGCGAACTATCCGCCCGTGCAAGCGCTGCGCGAGCGGCGCATCGTCGCGTACGAAGACGTCATGTCCGACGCTCAGTGGCTTCGGCAGGGATGGGATCAGCAAGCGCTCGCCCACGGCTTCAACGGCGTCATCGCGGCGCCGTTGGCGAACGAGCGTCAGGTCGGAGCGATCGTCATGTTCCTGCGCGGCAAGCCTGCGCTCGATTCGGCGGCCACGTCGCGCCTCGTCCGCCTCGGCGCGGAAGGGTCTGCGGCTATAGGATCCGCCCGCAAGTTCGAG
Source organism: Vulcanimicrobiia bacterium (assembly GCA_025450855.1). Taxonomy (GTDB): domain Bacteria; phylum Vulcanimicrobiota; class Vulcanimicrobiia; order Eremiobacterales; family Eremiobacteraceae; genus JANWLL01. Next base: position 1,997 of record JANWLL010000050.1, on the reverse strand, counting down.
CGCGCGCGCTCGGCGCGCGACTTCCTCAACCGCGTGCTCGAAGAATCGACCGACGCGATCGTCCAGATCGATCTGCAAGGTCTCGTCGTCGGCTGGAACGGCGGCGCCGAGCGGATGTTCGGCCTGTCGCGTGACGAGGCGGTCGGGTCCGACTTCGCGGAGATGGCGATCGTGCCGCCGCTCAGCCGCGACGACGTTCGCGAGATGTTCTCGCGCGTCGCGCGCGGCGAGCACGTGCGTTCGATGGAGATCGTCTGCCGCAGCCGCGACGGCGATCCGATCGACATGCTCCTCTCGGCGACCCCCTCGCGCGATGAGGACGGCAACATCGTCGGGCTCGTCGCGTTCAGCAAGGACATCACCGAGCAGAAGAAGCGGTTCGGCGAGCTGCTCGAGCAGAACCGGCGGCTCGCGGTCATCCGCGAGATCACGCGCGCGTTCTCGCGCGAAGTCGGCGTCGTCGCGGTCGCCCAAAAGGGACTCGACAAACTTCTCGAGGCGCAGCGTCTCGATGCGGGGCGCGTCTACGTGTATGACGATCGCGAAAGCCGTCTCGTCAACGTCGCGCAACGCGGCTTCGCGCCCGAGGGCTGCGAGACGGTCGACGTGCGTCCGGTGACCACCGGCACCGAAGGTCTGTTGTGCTCGGCGGCCTATTACCGCCAGACAAGCGTCCTCAACGATGTCGACGGGCAGTTACTCGAGCACCCGCATCTCATCGATCGCGACCCGGCCGACGTGAGCGCGGTGCTCACGAAGCCGCTCGCGATCGGCGATCAGATCATCGGCGCGATCCAGGCGGTCGGCTTTGACGGCCGGCGCCTTTCGTTCGAAGATCAAAACCTCTTCCACGCCGTCGCGGACGAGCTCGCGGCGTCGATGCGCGCCGCGCAGATGCTCGAAGAGGCGTCGCGGCTCGCGATCACCGATCCGCTCACCGGCTTGTACAACTATCGGTTCACGAACGATTTCTTGAAGAAGCGTCTTTCGGAAGCGCGCCGCCGCCGGCGGCCGTTCTCGGTCATCATGGCGGACGTCGACGGTCTTCAGGCGATCAACGAGCGTCACGGTCGCACGGTCGGCGACGACGTTCTCAAGCAATTCGCTCGCTGTCTCGCGTCGTGCGTCCGGCTGTCGGACGTCGTCGCACGCTACGGCGGCGACGAGTTCATCGTGCTGCTGCCGGAGACGCAGCTCGGCGACGCGCTCATGCTCGCCGAGCGGATGGCGCACGCGTTCGCGACGCGCGATTGGGAGAGGCCGGTCGAGGATCTCGAGCTGAGCGCCTCGATGGGCTGCGCCGCGTTCCCCGAATCCGGTTCGAACACGCAGATGCTCTTGAAGGCGGCCGACGCCGCGCTCTACCAGGCGAAGAAGGCCGGCAAGAACGCGATCTTCCCGCGCGCCGACTCGCTCCCTCGCTTCGCCGGCTGACCTCGCGCGAGACCAAACGTAGTAGGCCGAGCGAAGCTCGGCTTGCGCGGTGGAGCGGTCGAGATTCATCTCGACCGCCGCGGCTTTCCCACCCGCGGTAGGGCGCTCGAACTTCGCGAGTTAATACAGTCGCATGAAGACCGTCGATCCGCTCCTCGCGCGCCGCGGCGAGTTCCCGATCCTTCGCGACCGCACGTATCTCATCAGCAACTCGCTTGGTGCGATGCCGGCGCGGACTCGCGATCGCTTGAACGAGTACGCCGACGATTGGGCGACCCAAGGCGTCGTCGCGTGGGAGAAGTGGCTGCCGCTCGTGGGTCAGCTCGGCGATCTCGTCGCGAAGATCATCGGCGCCGGACCGAACGAAGTCTTCATGATCCAAAACGTCTCGATCGCGGAGTCGATCCTCATCAGCGCGCTCGACTACTCCGGCAGGCGCAACAAGATCGTCTACGACGATCTTAACTTCCCGACGATCCACTACAACTGGCTCGCTCAGGAGTCGCGCGGTGCGCGCGTCCATCTCGTCAAAAGCGCCGACGGCATCCACGTCGACACGCAGG
>JANWLL010000049.1 GCA_025450855.1 Vulcanimicrobiia bacterium | reverse complement strand
TTCGGTGAGCGCCGCATCGCTGCCGCTCAATCGCTGCTGGCGCGCGTCGTGGAGCGCGTTGAGCAACGCGATCTCTGTCGCCTGGGCATTCACCTCGGATGCGTTCCCCGGACGCAGCTGTCCAATAGCCGTCGTCGCATCCATGATGATCGTATCGCCTTGCAGGCTGAATCCGCCGTCGCGCATCTTCGGCCACTCGTCGTCGATCATGACGTGGGCATAGTCCAGCATGGCGGCGCGCATGACGCGTCGCGCCGCGGGTGGGAGCTCGACCGCGTCGTGCCACGCATCGAGGACGCTCGCCGTCTCCGACGCGAGCCGTTCTTGCGCCGTCTGGTAGTGTTCCCAGGTGACGACGGTCATGAAGCCGAGGACGACCGCATAGAGCGTGCCGACGACAGCGATGATGAATCCGGCGACTTCGTTGCGCCTGACGAATTCGGCCGACTTGAAGCGCCGGTGGACGAGTATCTGCCCCGCGCAGGCGAGCGCCGCCGCGAGCGCGATCGCGAGGAAGAGCAACAAGTACGGTGGGATAACGTAGAGCCCCAAGTAGTCGACTCCCTTTGCGAGGTCGCGTCGGTCGAGATGAATCTCGACCGCTCCCCATCTTCCCCGCGAGGCTTCAGGCTTTGAGGAACGTGCCTTCTTGCAGTTCGGTGAACGCGTCGCGCAATTGTTCCTGCGTGTTCATGACGATAGGCCCGTACCACGCGACCGGTTCCCCGAGCGGCTTGCCCGATACGAGGAGAAAGCGCACGCCGTCCTCGCCGGCTTGGACGACGACCTCATCACCCTCATCGAAGAGGACGAGCGATTTGTTCTCGGCCTTCGAGGGCGGTGCGGTATCCGCCCAGGCGACCGGCTCGGTCGGCACGTCGAGCGGCTCGGAGGCGTTCGCGAATTTTCCGTCACCCGCGAAGACGTACGCGAAGGCGTGGCGCGTCGTCTCGACCGGGATCGAGCGTTTGCGGCCGGCCGGCACGGTGACGTCGAGGTAGATCGGATCGATCGCGACCTCGTCGACCGGACCGCGCTTCCCCCAGAACTCGCCGCAGACGATGCGCACGTGCGTGCCGTCGTCGTCGGTCACCTCGGGGATATCGCCGGAGATGACCTCTTGATAGCGCGGCTTCATCATCTTGAGCTTCGACGGCAGGTTCGCCCACAGTTGAAAACCATGCATCCGGCCGGTCGTGTCGCCTTTGGGCATCTCTTGATGGATGATGCCGCGGCCGGCGGTCATCCACTGGACGTCGCCCGACGCGATCGTGCCGCTGTGGCCGATGCTGTCACCGTGTTCGACGGTACCCGCGAGCACATAGGTGATCGTCTCGATGCCGCGATGCGGGTGCCACGGGAAACCGGGCAGATAGTCCGCGGGCACATCGTTGCGGAAGTCGTCGAGCAGCAAGAACGGGTCGAAGTCCGACGTGTTGCCGAACCCGAACGCTCGCCGGAGATGGACGCCTGCGCCTTCGAGCGTCGGTTTCGATTTGATGAGGCGCTTGATCGGTCGAACTGACATAGAGCGGCTTTCGCGAAGGCGTTTTGAAGTTCTTTTAGTCTTTAGCCGGCGCGTTGTAGAGGTCGCGGTAGACAAGCTCGGAGTGCTCGTCGCATGACCGGACGATACTTCACACGGCGTGCGACCGTTTTGAAGCCGTGGCGCGCGAACGTCGACGCGATCCCGGTGTAGAGATTACCTGGCGCTTCAGGTGCACGCGTGTCGATGGGATATGCTTCAATAGCGGGTGCGCCCGCTCGCCGCGCGACGCGCACCGCTTCAGCGATGAGCGCGGAGGTAACGCCCCGCTTTCGAAAACCGCGGCGGACGAAGAAGCAAGCGATGGCCCAGACGGGCTTGTCGTCGACCCGTTTGAGCAGTCGCGTGTCATCGAGATGCGGCAGATCAGCGCGCGGGCACACCTCGCACCACCCGACGGCGAGTTCGCCGTCGAATGCGAGCAGCCCGGGCGGCGGCCCGCGCTTGATGATTTTGCGCAGATCGGCCTTGTTCTTGTCGCGAGACCGCTTGGAGTAGCTCGACCCGAGCCGCCAATACATGCACCAGCAGCCGTTGCACGCACCGGCCTTGCCGAACAGATCTTCGAGCGCCGGCCACAACTCGGGCGTGACCGGCCGGATATCGAATTTCACGCGAATGCGTTAGGCGCCGGCGCCCGCGCGCCCCGCACGCCGGCCGTACTATGCGTCGAGCTGGAACGTGTAGACGATGAGGTAGTCGCGCGTCGTCGGCTTGCCGTCGAGCAGCGGGGCTCGGTAGGCGCTGTCGCGCGCTGCTTTGAGCGCGGCGTCGTCGAGCTGCGCGCTGCCGGAAGACTGGACGACGACGGCAGCCTCGACCTGACCATCTGGTCCGATCGTGATGCGCACCGTCACGGTCCCCTCGATATTCTCGTCCTTCGCGATCTCAGGGTAGTCCGGAGTCACCTTGCGGATGAAGTCGGTCTCGATGATCTGCTCCGGTGCCGCCGTCGTCGGGCTAGCGGCTGGAGCTGCGGACGGCAGCGACGTCGGGGGCGAGACGACGGGCGGCCCGGTCGGTATCGCGACGTCCGTGCGGTGTTTCGGCGCGTTGTCGCCCGAACTTTGGTGCGGCGGGTGTACCGGCGGCCGTGTGTCGGGTGAGTGCGTTTGCTGTTCGTGCGGGACCGCGGTCGCGATGACGCTTGGCGCGGGTGCCGGAGTCGGCGTCGGCGTAGCCTTTACGAAGTGATCGATTTGCGCGTACTGAAGCGGTGCGGCCGCCGCTGGTTGGAAACGAGGAAGTAGTCTGCTGCCGACGCTGCCGATGACGACGTGGACGAGCGCCGAGGCGACGATGAACGACAGCGTCAGCACAGCGAGCGCATATTTCTCGCGTTTTGTGAAGAGCGGCGGCGGCGAACCCGTTTGCGTGTCCATCTCGCACGCTGTGTCGGGTTAGCGTGCCGGACGGTTCAAACGCTTTTCAATCGTGCGCGGATTCTTCGCCGTGCGCGGATTCCGTCTCAAGCGCGTCGACGACGTCCGTAAGCCGGCGCACGATGGACGAGCGTCGAGGATCGGCCGGTCCGGCGTTATACACCCCGATCAGCTGGCGGTAGTTCCATACGATCCGGTCGCGGCCACCGTCGCGACTAAAGCGCGACCAAAGGCGGTCGCCGACGACGCGATAGTCGTCGAGCATCGACCGTGCGTTATGGAGCTTGTCGGCGGAGCTGATGAGGTAGGTGGAGATGTCGTCCTCGGCGGCCAGGTGCTCGATGTAGTGCTGCTTGCGCTCGCGCCACGGCGCTTTCTTCTTCGGGTCTTCTTCGAGCGAGTCGGAACAGGACTCGACGATGTCGGCGACGCGTGAACCGAAGTGAGTCCGGATGTCCTCGAGCCGCCTGCGGCCACCTTGATCCTCGGCGGCATCATGAAGAAGGGCGGCTATCGCTTCATCTTCCGTGCCGCCCGCATCGATGACGAGGCTCGCAACGGCGAGCAGGTGACCGAGATAGGGAATCTTCGTGCCCTTGCGCCGCTGGCCGGAATGGACGCGCGCCGCATAGCGCACCGCGTCGAGAAAGCGATCGGTGAGGTGTGTTTCGGCTTCGTTCATCATCTATATAGTAAGGCGAATTGGCGGGGCAGCTATGCGGGTCATCTTATGGCGGGGTCGTTGCCTGGTCCGGCGTGGGCGAGGTCGCGGCGGTCGAGATGAATCTCGACCGCTCCCCTCGTCAATATCGCGAGACCGCCCCCCCTTATGCATAGCAAGCCTATGGCAAGACTTCGACGGGCATGCGTGCGATGATAGGGCCGCCTCTGAACGAGCGGACCACGAACGTGAGGTCGCCTGGTCTGTTCGGCGTGTACGTGAAGTCGAGCGTCTTGCCGATCGTCAAGATCTGCGACGCCTCCTCGGGATTTCGAAGGGCCGGTGCAAGGTCATACCCGTCGACGGCGATCGGCCGCCACGTCACGGGTCCTGTAGGCGACACGAGAGAGACGACGCTTGTGAAAAACGCGACCGTCATGTTGATCAGACGTAATCGCTGCGGCATACCTGCGTGCAGAACGAGCGGAGCGGGCGACGGCTCGCCGTTGATGAACGCTTGCGACAGGATCTTCGACGCATCGTTCGACGTCGATATCATGATCACGTGATCGGTCGCGGGGTCGTAAGTCATGCCGGGCGGCAAGACGATGAGCGGGCCCGCTAGGCCGCCGCGCATCTGCCACTGGTCGTGCATGTGCGTGTGGTAGATAAACGTGCCTGACCGCGGCGGCGTAAACCGCACGTTGAAGGTCGCGCCCGGCTCGATCATCGGCGCCACGTGCAAGCTGTCACCGCTGATGCCTGCCGCGCCATCGTAGTAGCTATCCGTCAGCTCCATGCCGTGCCAGTGGACCGACGTCGCCTCGTTCAATTCATTGACGATGTCGATAGATACCGGCTGGTCTTGCCTGAGGATGATCGGCGGTCCGATGAGACCTGATTCCGTCGACGTAGTTGCGCCGTCGTCGAGCACGTATTTGAAAGCGGGATCCGGCCCGCTGCTTGCGGTCGAGGGCTGCACGAGAAGCTTGAGGTGACGTACGTTTGCCGGCTCGACGCGCTCGGTAATGCGCGGAACGCCCCGGACGGTCACTTCGAGGACGAGTCCGCCCATCGCGGCCGTTCGGACATATCCATCGGCGAAATCCACCGCCGACATCGTCGATTTGCCGGCGAGCATCGCGTCGATCGGCTGATGTGCGATAGCGTGGGCCGGGATGTGGCAGTGGAACAGCCAGTTGCCCGGACGCGTCGCCGTCCACGCCATTTCGAAGGTTCCGTGGGGCCTGATCAGCTCGGTGACCTCCGAGATCTGATCGGCCAGCGGGTAATCGACTTCTCCGATACCGTCGCCGCGCGACGTGACGCGGAAATAGAACCCATGGAGGTGCATGGGGTGACCTCCGGCGCTGAGGTCGACGACGCGCCACCTGACGATCGAGCCTGCGTCGTACGAGAGGCGCTCCGTGTATGGCCATGCTCGCCCATTGATCACGTGCAGATCGTATCGGAAGACGGGGTTATTGCTGGAATCGTAGACATTAAGCCAGGTGCTGATGACGAAGACGCGATCGTCGGGCTTTCGCTCGTCGGAGCCTGGCGGGTCGACGACGATCGCGCCGCCGAGCTGCGAGTCCCATTTGGTCCGGGCGGCGAATGACGCGACGCCGCTCGTCGTCGCCCAGTAGTCGAATGTGCCCGCTGCACCGGCTCGGAATCTGATGATGCGTTCGCTACCGTAGGGGATGCTGACCGGCCGGTCCTGATCGGATGGACGATCGACGAGACCATGAATCGTCAGCACCGTTCCTGGAACCGAGTTGCGCATCCGCATGATGATCTCGGAGCCTACGGGGACGCGGATGAGCGGTCCTGGATCTTCGAGCGGCTTGCCCGCTTCCGCGAAGGCCTGCATCGCGACGCCTTCATGTGCGGGGGAGTCGGGGTACCACATGCCCCAGCGCGCATCGAGCGAGACGTGCAGCTCGCCGTGGTCCAAGGTTCCCGCGGGGATACGATTGTCATTCGCGAGGATCATCGAGAATGCGGTAACGACGGCGAGCAAGAACATGCAGCCTCCAATGTCGTTCGGACGGCTCGACTATTCGCCGCGACAGGACGCTACCCCGCGCCATTAATTATTCGTGCGGAGGAGTTCGTAGATGGCGGACCGTAGCGCCTTTGCCCCGCAACCGCTATCGAGGAGTCAGAAGATGGCCACAGCTAGCAAAATCGGCATCAAAGGCGTCGACACGACGATGTATCTCGTCCAAGACGTCGATCGCGCGAAGAAGTTCTACTCAGATCTGCTCGGGTTTGAACCGACGCTCGAGTTCCTACCCGTCGGCGCCGAGTGGACGTTCGCTACCGGAGAGACGTTCGGCATCGTCAAGCCGCCGTCTGCGCCGTGGGAGAAATCAGGCGGCGTGCACTTCGGCGTCGACGACATCAAGGCCGCAGTCGCCGAGTGTCAGGAGGGCGGCATCGAATTCGAGGATGAGGCCAAGATCTTCGAGACGCCGGGCTGCTTCATGGCGTTCGGTCTGGACAGTGAGGGCAACAGTTTCATCCTCCACCAGATGAAGCCCGGCCGGTAGGTCACTTCAGGCGCGCAAGCGCCACGAGGTACCACGCACCGTCTTTTTCGCCGATCTCCAGCGACCCGTCGTCCTCTAGGACGTCGGGTCCATGTTTGTAGTAGAGGATGAGCTTGTTGAGCGGCTTGATGCTCGCCCCATACGTGTGACCGTTCGGGTCGTCGTAGTGCGGATCCGGGTCGGCGTCGAGCTTCGTGACTTTCGTGCCGACAATCGTCTCCGCTTCGAAGGCCTTGAGCATCGCCTCGGTGAGCCAGCGCGACGATGTATCGGCCGTTCCCCAATAGACGAGCGAGTCGACCGTCTTTCCGTCATGGGCGTTGATCGCATCGGAGAGGCGCTGTGCGAGTTCTTGCGCGGTCTTCGGCGGCGACGCGCCGATGACAAGAAGTGCTGCGACGATCACTGCAATCATCCGACGCTCACATTTCAAGCGAGCCCGACAGCCGACCTTGCAATTTGAGAGGCCGCGGCGGTCGACCGTAAAGGTCGACCGCTCCATCTAACTGACGGGCATCGGGTCGATCTTGAAGAGATCGACGAAGGTGTTGAGCAGCTTCTTGTTGCCCGCGAGTCCGACCGCACCGCTCTTGATCGCTTCGGCCGGCTTCATGTCGCGATTCAAGAGCGCCTTGATGGCCGGTCCCGCCTCGATCTTGAGCTGCGCGTCCGGCAGAGGTCCGGCGCCGACTTCGATCCGGCCGTCATCGACCTTGATGTTGAGCGTGATGTCGCCCATGCGCAACTCGTACGATGCGCGGATGCCCTTCGCCGCCTTGGGCTGGAAGGTGGTCTTGAACGCGGTGATCATCGAGTCGACGGTGACGACCTCGTCAGGGCGGGGATCGCCGAGCTGCTTCGCGCCCCAGCGCCCGAGTCCGATGACGACATCCTCGAGCTCCGCGCCGTATTCGGTCAGCTCGTAGACGATCGATCGCTCGGGGCGTGCGACCGCACGCCGGCGGATGATGCCCGCTTCTTCGAGTTCCTTCAATCGGGCGGTGAGGATGTTCGTCGGGATGCCGGGCAAGCCGCGGTGGAGGTCGGTGAAGCGCTTCGGCCCGACGAGCAGATCGCGGATCACGAGCATGCTCCAGCGTTCGCCGACGACTTCGAGCGCTCGAGAGAATCCGCAGTACTGGCCGTAACCCCGTGTTTTCATGGCCCCATCATACCATAGTGTTGCTTTAAAAAATAGTACTTGCTTTTTACAAGTATAGTGGTATTATAAGAGCAAGTTGAGACTAAGTCCCAAGAACGGGACAGCATCACTTTCAACCGTTCAAGGAGCAAAGCCATGAAAACCCCGGTCATCGTCACCGTCTCGCGCATCCTGCTCGGCCTGCTGTTCACGCTCGCCGGCGTCAGCGGTTTCGTCTTCTCGTTCGTCGGCACGCCGCCGCCGGTGCCGGGCCTCGCGGGCGAGTTCCAGCACGTGTTCTTCGCCTCGCACTGGGTGCTCTACGTCGACGCGGTCGAAGCCATCGTCGGCGTGCTGCTGCTGTCGAACCGCTACATCATCCTGTCGCTGACGATGCTCGGCGCGGTCCTCACGAACATCCTCGCCTTCCATATCACGATGCAGCCGGCCGGGATCGTGCCGGGTGCGATCGCGACGGCGCTCTGGTTCGTCCTCTTCCGGCACTATCGTACGAGCTTTGCGCCCCTATTCGTCAAGAGTCAGGGTGCAAGCGCTGCGGCCGCGCCGGTACTTCACCTCGTCAAGACGCAGCGCGCTCTCGCCTCTTAGGGCGCGAGCAGCTCGAAAGGAGAATCGGCATGGCTATCAATCCGTACATCCACTTCAACGGCAACGCAGAGGAAGCGCTCGGCCATTATCGCGACGCGTTGGGCGGCGACCTCCAGATCCTCCGCTTCGCCGGCTCGCCGGCAGAAGAGTGCGCGCCGGAAGGCTGGGGCCAGAAAGTGCTCCACGGCGCACTGCAGACGAAAGTCGGGCTCATCCTCGCCAGCGACGCATCGAAGGATCTGGTGAGCAACCCGGGCGACAACATCGAGGTCGCCGTGCAGGTCGAGTCGGAAGACGAGGCGGAGCGGATCTTCGCGAAGCTCGCGTCCGGCGGGGTCGTCACGCAGCCCCTCACCAAGACGTTCTTCAGCCCGAAGTTCGGCATGCTCGTCGACAGGTTCGGGATCAAGTGGATCGTCGTGGCTGCGGTGGCTGCGGCGGTAGCGGCGTAGTCGAAGGATCGGCGACGGATAGGTCGCGGCGGTCGAGCTAGAGCTCGGCCGCTACTTTTCTAGGCCACGACAGCACCGCTTTGAAAGCGCGTTCGAGCGCGCCGACGATCGCGTCGCGCGTCCGACGTTCCATGATGTGACGCTCGAAGAACATCCAAGCGACGACGCCTATGAGCACTCCCGCGACTGTCGCCAAGAGAAGATTCCGGCCGCCCGAGTACCCATACCATGCCTCGATCGGGTCGTGGTAGAGATAAATGCTGTAGGCAGCGATGCCGATGCCCGCGATGCTTCGGTGCGAGAGCAGTCGCCGAAGCAGCGGCGACGCCGCGCCCGCGACCACGAAGAAGAACGCGGTGACTTGCCACCAGAATTGGTTCTGGAGCGTGAACGAAAGGTGGTTCTTCGGCTCGAGCGCGAGCGAGGCGATGACGCCGAGCCCGAACAGGATCAGCGCGAACCGGTTGAAGCGGTTGTTGCGGATGACGAGGTCGGCGGCGATGACGCCGAGCAGGAAGGCGGGCAACGTCGCGAAGTCCGGCAGTATCCAGTGCGTGAAATTGTAGAGGAACAGATCTATCGCAAGTATCGCATAGATCAGCCAAGGCCACCGGACGTAGAGCCACATGGCGAGCGGGAAGTAGATGTACCAGCGGAACTCGACGGCGAGCGTCCAGAAAGAACCGCACAAGTTCGTCGTCGTGTTCAGGAAGAACAACTGGTTGAAGCCGTTCGCGACCGTCGGCGGCAAGGCGACCGTCGGATAGGGCAATTGGCCGCCGCGCCACACGACGAAGAGCGCGAGTGCGAGGAGGGCCAAGAACGCCACCCAATACGCCGGCACGATGCGGATTATCCGGCGACAGTAGAAGCGCAAGACGTCGAATTTGACGACGCCGACGTCGACGTGTTGGCGAAGGATCGGGTACGCGAGGCAGAAGCCGGAGATGACGAAGAAGAGGTCGACACCGTGTGCGCCCTCGGCGAGCGCGTGATACGTCCACCCCTGGTGGATATCCATCGTGTACTTCGAGCCGTGGTATGCGACGACTAGTAGAATCGCGACGCCCCTGAGCCCATCGAGGTACGCGAGATGCTGCGGCGTTTCGGCGGCAGCCGGAGCAACCCGATCGCTCACGCTACGTTTCTCTTGTAGTCGGGACCGCTCCACTTCTTGACATCGAGGATACGGCGAACGGTCCGCTCGATCGCCGCGACGAGGCGATCGCGCGTCGTCCGATCCGTGACGTGCCGTTCGACGAGCAACCAGCCGAGGGCGCCAATAAGCACGCCTGCCGCCATCGCGAGGATCAGATTCTGACCGCCCGAGAACGCGTACCAGGCCTCGATCGGATCGTGATAGAGATAGATGCTGTAGGCCGCGATGCCGACCCACGCGAGCGCCCGATACGCGAGGACGCGCTGAAGCACGCCGTTGGCGACGCCGGCAAGGACGAGGAAGAACGCGGCGACCTGCCACCAGATCTGGTTCTGCACCGCGTAATCGAGATGGCCTTTCGGCTCGAGCCACAGCGAGGCCGCGACGGCGACGACGAACAGCGCCGGCGCGAAGCGGTTCACCCTATTTCCGCGGATCGCGAGATCGGCCGCGATGATGCCGAGCAGAAACCCGGGCAGCGTCGCGAAGTCGATCCGCTCGAACGGCGTGAACCAGTACACGGCTAGCGCCGCGACCATGAGCGCATAGATCGTCGCCGGCCAGCGCATGTAGAGCCACATGACGATCGGGAACACGATGTACCACCGTAGTTCGACCGCAAGAGTCCAAAAGGACCCGCACAGATTTGTCGCGCTGTTCAGGAAGAACAGCTGCAAAACGCCGTTGCCGAACGTCGGCGGCATTTTCACCGCCGGCCACGGTACTTCGCCGCCGCGCGCGATCACGATGAGCGAGACGGCGAGCAGCGCTAAGAACGCCACCCAATATGCGGGCACGATCCGGACGACGCGCCGGCAGTAGAAGCGGACGACGTCGAATGAAAGGGCGCCGGTGTCGAAGCGGCGGCGCAATATCGGATAGGCGAGACAAAAGCCGGAGATGACGAAGAAGAGGTCGACGCCGTGCGCGCCCTCCTCGAGCGCGTGGTACGGCCACCCCTGATGAAAATCCATCGTGTATTTGGCGCCGTGGCAGGCGACGACGAGAAGGATCGCGATGCCGCGGAGGCCGTCCATGTACGCGAGGTGCTGCGGCGCGGCGCTTGGAGAAGCGGAAATTGGACCGGGGAGTTTCGCATCGTCGTTCACGATGGGCTGAAGGTCGAAAGTGCCCTCGCCGCATAAGCGTCGGGCATGCTAAAACACTGCACTCTACCTATTGTTATCGTCCTAACGCTCGCCGTTCGGAGCCAAGCGGCCGCCGCGGCATCAAATGTCGAGCTCGTAGGCCAAGATCCGCTCTTCAATCGCGGGATGAACGCCGCGCTCGCGCTGTACGATCACTACGTTTACGTCGGTTCTCGGACCGACGGATCGTCCGTTTGCGTCGGTGCGACAGGTCTTCCGTCGGGCACGACGTGCCCACATCCGCATCCCGGGATACTCGTCGTCGACGTCAAGGACCCGTCGAAGCCGTCGGTGGTCGGCGAGATCGGGCCGCCGCACGCGGGCCTCGTGGGCATCACGACGCGCGAGCTGCGCGTGTGGCCTGCCAAGAAGCTGCTCGTCGTCATGGACTTCCGGTGCAGCTCGGTCATCCACGCGTGCGCGAAGGGGACCGATAAGGACTTCCCGTTCGATATCTCGTTCTTCGATCTCGCCGATCCAGTCCACCCGCGTTTCATCTCTTCGTACGTGCCGACGTCGCACGATAGCCGCGCGGTGAAGCCGCACGAGATGTTCCTCTGGATAGATCCGCGCGACGCGGATCGCGCTCTGCTTTTCCTCTCGACGCCGACGATCGAGACCGATACAGCGCTGCCGAACCTTATCGTCGCCGACATCAGTCAAGTCAGCGCCGGCGGGACGGTGAGCGAAGTCGCCGAGGGGAACTGGAATCGGCTCTTCCCCGGTACGAACCGGCCGGACTACCCGTTCGTCTCCGAGAGCAAGGGGATCTGCGGACCATACGACTGCAACCTGTTCGTCCACTCGGTGAGCGTCTCGCCCGACGGCGATCGCGCGTATCTCTCGATGGAAGCGGGGCAGTTCCTCATTCTCGATACGTCGTCGGTCGCGCGTGCCAAGGCCGGCGATCCGGTGATCGCGCTCAACTCCGATCTCGTGACGAAGCCGGTCGATCGGCCGACCTGGGATCAGACGCCGCCGTCGCCAAGCGCCGTTCCGGCGAACTGCAAAAAGGATTGCCCGAACGGGCACTCGGCGGTGAAGGTGCCGGGGCGCGCGCTCGTGCTGACGACCGACGAGGTGTACGGCACGTTCACGGCGCCGTCGGACGGATGTCCGTGGGGTTGGGAACATCTCATCGATGTGACGGACGAGGCGCATCCGAAGATCGTCGGCGAGTATAAGCTGCCGGAGGACGAGCAGTCGTTCTGCGGCAGCGCGGGCGACGGTGCGAACACGGAAGCGTACACGAGCTGGTCGTCGCACAATCCGACGGTGCTCCGCGACCTCGCTATCGCGACATGGCATTCCGGCGGACTCCAGGTGACCGACATCAGCGATCCTGCGCATCCGGTGCAGGCAGGTTCGTATTCGCCGACGCCGCTCGCGCACGTCGCGACGGAAGATCCTGCGCTCGGGCGCGGGACGAGCCACGTCACGTTTTGGAGCTATCCGATCATCAAGAACGGTCTGATCTATCTCATCGACGTCCGCAACGGTTTGTACATCCTGCGCTACACAGGCCCGCATGCGGATGAAGTCTCGAGCGTGAAATTCCTCGAGGGCAATTCCGACCTCGGCGACGCCGCGACCTCGCACTGAGGGGGATAAAGGGAGCGGTCGAGCTTTAGCTCGACCGCCGCGGCCTTACTATTTCCTGATGCGATAGAGGACGTGACGCTGCAGACGGTTCCCGGCGGGTACCTTTGGGTGATCGAAGTCGTCGCCCGGGTCTCTCGTCATGCCGAGCCGTTCCATGACGCGCTGCGAACGGAGATTGAGCGCCGACGTCATCGCCACGACTTCATCGACGTGTAGTTTGTCGAACGCGAAATTGAGCGCTGCGCGCGCACCTTCGGTTGCGTAGCCTTTGCCCCAAAGATCGTAGGGCAGGCGCCAGCCGACCTCGATCGCGGGCGTGAACGGCGCCTCAAAGGGCACCGCCTGCAGCGCGATGACGCCGCCGAACGCGGGGCCCTCCTTCGGCTCGAGCACCCACCAGCCGTGGCCGTTCGCGTCGAGGGCCGCTCGGATGAGCGCGGCGATCGAGAGCGCTTTCGGACGATCGTACGTGCCGGGAAAGAACTCCATGACGCGTTCGTCGGCGCCCATCGCGGTCCAGGGCTCGACGTCGTCGTCGCGCCAACCGCGCAGTGTGAGCCTGGCCGATTCGATCGTGGGTGCTGTGGGCACCGCTCGTGGTTACATGTCGAGCTTCGGTCGGCCTACGGGGCGTCGTGTTCGCGAGGCCGCGGCGGTCGAGCTAAAGCTCGACCGCTCCCTTTCCCTCTCGAAAGGTCGACCGCTCCCCTCCTCTAAAATTGCGATCATGCTACGAGCCGACCTTGCACCGCGCATCGTTCCGGTCGTGCTTGCGAATATCACGAGGCGCTACCCGTATCACGACGCGCGGTTGTTTCGCGATGGCGATCCGCCGTTCGATCCTTTCGCCGCGCATCCGGCGTTCGGGAACTCCTTCGACTGGCACTCGAGCGTCCATTCACACTGGACGGCACTGCAGCTACTATCGTTTGCCGACGCGAGCACTTCGGATATCGCCGGTTGTTCTGCGGCGCTTTCGGCGGCGGTCATCGCAAATCTGAGCGCGACCAATATCGATGCCGAGGCGGCGTACATATCGGAGCAGCCGACGTACGAGCGCCCGTACGGGTGGGCGTGGCTTTTGCGGCTCGTCGCATCGGCCGAGGCATCAAAATGTCTCGCCGCTTCACGTGAGGCGTTGCGTCGATTCGCGCGGCACGTAGCCGATCGCGCGATCGCCTGGCTCGGGTCGATGCCCGGCCCGGTCCGTCACGGCGTCCACGGCAATACCGCCTTCGCGATGGGATTGATGCTCGACGCGTCGCGTGCGCTCGGCTTCGTCGACTTCGAGGAAGCGATCGTAAAACGCGCGACGCAATGGTTTCGCCAGGATCGCGACTATCCGGCCGGGTGGGAACGGAGCGCGCACGACTTCCTCTCTCCCGGCTTGACGGTCGCCGATCTCATGCGACGCATGCTAGCAGACGAGGATCTCATCGTTTGGTGGCGCGCTTTCGCGCCGGGTCTCGAACAGGTGCGGGCTCTCGCTGCGGTCGCCGACGTGCCGGACGTGAGCGATGGGCAGATCGTCCATCTGCACGGGCTCAATCTTTCGCGAGCAGGCGTGCTGGCGCGCCTTGCAGCTGTCGGTGGCGAGTTTGCACGGCTCCTCGTGGATGCGCGAAGTCTTTTTGACGCGAGCGTTCGTGCCGCGTACGGTGACGAATACCTGTCGACGCACTGGCTCCCGACGTTCGCGTGGGATGCTGCGGCGAGCATCGACGCTGCCGAGCAATCTGAACCGTAAGGTACCGGTGCCGAGGCCGCGGCGGTCGAGATGAATCTCGACCGCTCCCTTTTCCGACGCTAAAGCTCGACCGCTATAAGGCCGACTCGATTGCTTCGCACGTCGTCGGGGCCGCAGCCCCGCTCGTCTGATAGGTATGCTCCGCATCGGTTCGCACGAGATCGAGCGCTTGCGAACGGATGAGCGCGAGGCCGGGCGAGATCGTCGACCAATAACGGCGGAATTTGTCGCGTGAGTCAGCGTCGGTCGTCTCGACGCGCGTCACGGTTCGCGCGATCGACGTCGATGGGCCGGTCGGTTCGGCATCGAGCGTCCAGATGATCTTCGCGTAGCCCCCCGACTGGTAGCCCGCGAACGCTTGTGGCGGCATCGACTGGAACGCGACATTCTGTTCCCACGGCCTGGAGACCGCGCCAAGGATGATCTCGTGACCCGGGTCCTCGGCCAAGACGCCGAATCCGTACGATATCGCCTGTGCGACGAACGCGCTCGGTTCGCCGCTCGCCTGCGGATCGGGCGTCGCGCCGAGGATACGGTCGCGATCCTCGAGGACCGAACGGATGACGGCGGAGTTCCGAAGATCCATGCGGCACTCGGCTGCGAACGTGTTCGTCCACGGGGCGCCGACCGCGAGATCTTTCTGCTCATCGACCTCGTAGACGGGCATGAAATGATCGAGCGCGACGTTCGTCTGCACCCCCGCCTGCGGCGAGCCGTAGTGGAGCCAAGTGAGCGCGGCAAAACCGAACCACCCCGCAGCCGTGGCGCCGATGATGCCGAAGAAGACGATCGACATGAGTCCGAAGATGCGTACGCGCGGTGTTCGGGAGCGATCGCGCATCAACTCTCCTTCGAACCGGTGGCGGCGTCGGCTGCGAACGCGGAGAGGATGCGAGCGACGTGCTTCGCGCCGCTCGCGAAGTCGTCGATCCGGACGTGTTCGTCCGGCGCATGCTTGCGGGAACCGGGATAGCTGCAGCCGACGCTGACGACCGGCAGCTTCAAGATGCCCGTGAAATACGCCATCGGGCCTGATCCGCCAACCATCGGCACGACAACGGGCTCCTTTCTCCACGCCTCGCGTGCGGCAGCGATCGCTATCTTTACTATCGGCGCGTCGGGATCGGTCATGGCTGGGAAGATGCGGCCGACGACGGTGAGCTGAACGTCGTCGAAGCCGCCGGCGTCGAGATGCGCGCGGAGCTGGCGCGCGACGACGTCGGATTCCTGATCGGGAACGAGCCTGAAGTCGATCTTGCAGGT
>JANWLL010000048.1 GCA_025450855.1 Vulcanimicrobiia bacterium | reverse complement strand
CGGCGGTGACTCCAAGCGCCGGACCGTAATGACGGGAGCAGAGGGGCGCAGACTACAGAGTGCGGTGCAGAAACGCGTCGACTTCCGCGAAAGCGATTGACGCGTGCAAGCCAAAAGGAACATCCTCAAAGCCGTGCTCTGTCCAGGGAAGCTCGAGCAGCGTGACGTCGGTTCCGCAAGATCGAAGCGCGTCGCGCAATCTCAGTGCGGAGCGAAAGTCCACGACGTGATCTCTGTTACCATAGATGAGTAACGTCGGCGGCGATCCGCAACGCACGTTGTCGATCGGAGATGCGGCGTGGTAGCGATCCGGCATTTGAGCTGGAGTCCCTCCCATGTACGTACGGATGATCCCCGGAACGTCGATCGGATCCGGCGAGGGAGGAACCTCGTAACCCATGGTGAGATCCACGGCGCCCGAGAAGCTCACGAGCGCGCGGAACGGCGTGCGCGGCGCAAAGGCGATCAATTCCGCCATTTGGCCGCCTGACGAATGGCCGAGGATCGCCATCCGTCCGGTATCGACTCGATACTTCTTCGCCTGGCTCGTGATGAGCGCGATTTCCGTCCGCACGTCGCCGAGCGGAGTCGGAAATTCGTAGGCCGGAGCGTGCCTGTAGTCGAGCGCAAAAACCGCAAAGCCGCTCGCCGCGAGAAATCGATTGAGCGTCGCGTCGTTGTCCGGCGTACCCCATTGCCACGCCCCTCCGTAGATCGCGAACACGACCGGATTTTTCTGCCCCGTGCGCGGCAGATATGCGCGGATCGACGTTCGGTCGTCACCGAGATCGACCGGAACCGAAAATTCGACGATGTCACTCGCCGTTTTTGGGTTCACCGGCAATCTCAACGGTATTCCCGCACGCGTCGTTGCGACGATTGGTATCGCGCAAAACAGGATATTTATCGTTGCGATCGCGGCCGTCGGCAACCTGAAGCGACCGCCGAGTCGAACGGCTGCCAACAGTCCAACGGCATTGAGGAGCAAGAGGTAAGGGCTAAGCTCGACCGCCGCGACCGTCGCGATGAGCATGACCCGATCGGCGGGGGGCACGATGATGGCCACGGATAGCAGCGCGACCAGCGCTTCGAAGAACAAGACGTAGACGGAGGCTTTGGAGGAGCTTCCCTCGGGCGACATCGGTCATCGCGTTCGGCTGCGGCTGCTTTTGGACCTAGTCTATTCCGGCAGATACGATCCGGAGTTTGAGTGATGGACGATCCCGTCGATGGCTGCCGCGATCGCTTCCACCGCATCCGACCGCCGTCGGAAGAGCGTGCGCATCGAGACGTGGAGGGTGGCCGCGACGTACGACGCCTTGTTCCCCTCGACGTCGCCGGAAACGACCACCGCTCGCATGAGGTCGTTCGACGGCGTCCGCACGCTGAACGCCCGATCGACGATCTTTATCATGGCTTCTCGCGCCGTCGCCGCGCCGAGAGCGACTTTGAGTTGAACGGCTAGCGGCAGACGTTCGAGCATTTCGGGCCTCCGAAGCGCGGCGAGCAACCTTCGGATCCCGTGGTTCGACGATCCCATGAGGATAGCCGGCGAGTTATTCACCGCCGACTGAAGGCGACGTCGCCTTCGTGATCCCGAGCTGTCGCAGCGCCTTCGCCGCGGCCATTCCCGGGCGATGGATGCCGGCAGACTCGCGCGCCATGACGTCTCTCACCGCCGGCAGACGGCCGTCGTCTGCGCCCATCGGGTGGGCGACGATACGATACGAGAACGCGATCGAAGAGCGCCCACCCTGGCTCTCGCGAACGTCGAAGCCGGTGCCCGTCTTATGTTCCACGTACAATCCGCGGCTATCGCCTTCGGGCGTTATGAATACCAAGTATCCACCGCGGCGATCGATCGTCGAAGCGAAATCGGCGTTGAGCCGAACCGAACCCATCCCACCGACGATCTGGCCTTCACCGAAGTCTTCGATCGTCGCTTGCGTCTGTCGCGCTTGATATGCGGCGACGTCGCGTCCGTCGACCGTCTTCGTATCGACCATCGCGGCTTGCGACATGATCGTTCCCGAGACCGTGAGATTTCCGCCGCAGTCCAACGTCATGAGCAATGTGTAAGCGGTTGTCAGGCTCGTCACCGCTTGGATCGCTGCGCCACCGTTGAGGCACACGGCGGCGACGGCCGGCGCGATCGGCGCGCCTTGAGCTGTCGGTCCCGCTACGCTCAGACCGGCGATTCCCGTCCCTGGGCTGAAACCGGCGACGCCGAAGTTGAGCCCGCCGCCGTCCGTCGACATATCGATGCCGAAAACGGCTGCGCGATGCTGTTGGTTTTGCGAACTCGGGTTGAACGTGACACCTCGAACGCCGTTGCCGAGCGATGAGAAGCCGAAAACACCGGTACCGGCGGTCGTTCCGCCCTCGACGCCGAGATCGTTCTGGCCGCCGTCGCTCGATTGATCGAAACCCTCGACGCCGGCCGTGCCGTAGCCGTCGGTCAGACTCGGGTTTGTCGTCAACCCGACGACCCCGGCGTGGATCCTGCTGAAGCCCATGATGCCGAAACCGCTCCGCGAGCGGCCGACCACTCCTGAGCTGAAATCTTCCTGTCCGGCGGGAGGCACTGACACGTCCTCGCCGAGCACACCGGCCATCACCTCGCGCGCTCCGCCTTTGGCGCTGAACGCTTTCGTCCGCCCAAAGATGGCGTCGCTTTGGACCGAGGTCCCTTCTATAGCCTGCCCGGCGCCCGAATTCCTGACCTCGACGCAGGGCGAGCTCGATGAACACTCCGTTGCCGCGATGGTGCTTGCTATCGTCGACGAGCTTGCGGGCACCATGGCGGCGGCACCGATCGCAAGCGCTGCGCAGACCGCGACGACCGTTGCGCCGACAGAGAATTTGACTCGCATGCGATTCATTATGAACCTGTCTCCCCCAAAACGCCCGTGCGAACGACGGTGCAGTACGTTGATGTGCGAAGTCTAAGGGGAGGCGTGCACCGGCCGCTTACGGTCGCCGACGCCGCGTGGAATCACGCACGTCGGCCCGCTCACGAAGCGCTTACAGCTCGGGGCTGTCTTCGATTTTCAGGAGGGCGGCGAGCGAGGCAGCCGGCTCGGTCGACAGTTCTCGGAGAAGGAGGTCCCGGTATCGTCGAAACTCGCGCCTGCCCTCGGCGACGTCGCCGATGAGGAGGTGAGCGCGGATGGCCAGTTCGCGAGCCGACTCGTCGAACTCGTCGGCGGCGATCATCTCGCGAGCGATCTCGAGCGCCCGCTGCGGGCGACCGCGCTTGAGCGCGTCGTCGGCGAGGCGCTGCCGTGCGAGCCGCAGCAATTCCGCGACGCGGCGCTCCACCTCACCGTACCAGTCCCATGTGAAGCTCGACATCCGGCGAGCCGAGCCGAGGCGGCGTATGACGCCCTCGAGCCGCGCGCGCTGAAACTCGTCGGGGAACGCGCTCGCCGGCAACTCCGCAAGCAGTCGATCGGCTTCCCAGACGTCCACGGACGTGCCCCGCCGCAAGCGGTATCCTTGCGCCAGGCTTTCGACGGCGTTAGGATCGCCGATCTTCGCGCGTAAGCGATAGACGCACGTCTGCAACGCCCGGGCGCCGTTCGCCTCATCAAGATCCGGCCAGAGCATTTCGACGAGTTCGCTGCTCGTGCTCGGCCGCGGTGAACGGGCGAGCGCGATCGCCAGCGCCGTCTCACCTTCTGAAAGGGCGACGGGCTCTCGTCCACGTCTGACGGTGCCCGATGCGACCTCGACCGTGATCGTCGGCGATCCGCTCGCACGACGGCCGCGAATCCGAGCGATGACGGGGGCGAGCATCCCGGCATCGATATCATCCGCGACGAGCGACATGATCGACGCCGTCAACGCGTCCGCCTCGGTCTCGCGCGAGATCGCGACGGCGTTTCCGAGATGGGTGAAGCGGCGCTCAGCGTCGAGCTCGGAGAGACCGACGAGGGCGATAACCTGGAGATTCGGTTCTCTCGCGATCGCAGCGCTCTCGACGGCGCGTTCGGCGCAACGGATCGCATCCGCGTCGTCGATCTCATTGCACGCCCGCATCAACCAAGAATATGCGGCATACTTCGGATAGCTTGTCGCCGTGGGCGACCGCGTGCCGCCGTCCGCATTTTCTGCGAGGTGCGCGAGCGCGTCTCTTCCGGGGCCCGACAATTCCTCGATCAATCGGCGCGCTAGTGCTTGACACGTGGCGTCGCCTGCGGTCCAGGAAGTGACGAGCTGCTCGACCAGCGACAGCGTCGACCAAGGTCCGAGATCGACGCCGATGCGCTCGGCGAGAAGCCTCGATTCCGTCCAGCGCCCGGATAGCCGGTCGACGTATTGCACGCGCGCGAGCAACGCGATCCGTTCGGCGACGCTCGATGCATCGGCGTCCATCGCAGCTTGGAGAGCCAAGGTCTCGCAGGCGCGCGTGTTGCCTCGCTTGCCCTCGATCAGCGCACGGACGGCGCTCGCGAGCCCGCCTTTGCGATTGTCGAGCATGCGCAGCGCTCGTTCCGGCTCTCCGGACTCGCAGACGGCATACGCAAGGCTCGCCGTGAGCAGGTCGTGACCGTCGCGATCGCCTTCAGGCGGCAGCTGCCATATCGCGAGCGACTCGTTGCGCACGGACGGATTCTCCGCGACCAAACACAGCCGGAGAACGCGTGCCGCGAGCAGGTTACGATATCCCTTGAGCTCGGCGGTCGTCGCGGATTCCAGCAGCGCATGCAGATCGTCGTTCACGTCCGGATGCTCGAGGCCGGCGATCGACATGAACGTCTCAAGCGAAGCGAACGCCCGCGAGCGATCGCCGGCCTGCATGTGACGGCGAGCGGCACGGACGTGGTCGCCCACGCGAGTCGCGCGCGCGGCACAGCGTGTCAAAGCATCGCGACCCCGGTCGGGAAGACGCCGGATCAGAACCGACCCCAACATCCGATGAGCGCGATAGCCGCCATCGCTCCGAACGATGAACGGCGTCGTCCCGATGAGTTCGAGAACGCGAGCGTTCACCGGACCAGACCCGATGACTTCCGCTATCTCGTCTTCGGTCGCGTCGGGGACGGTCGCACACGCGACGACGATCGCGCGGTCGTCAGCCGCCAGAGAATTCATGACCTGATCGGTGAGGAAGTCGGCGAGGCCGTCGTGTTCGACCTGCGGGGCCGATTGCAACAGCTCGGCGAGGCGTTTGGTCTGCTGCGCGCGCATCGTCAGTCCTCGATACGCACGCGCGCCCGCATCCGAAAATCGGCGCAACATCCGGGTCTCGTCCGAATCCAAGTCGGTTCCACTGCGGTGCGGACCGCACACGAGGATAGCGAACGGAACGCCGGCTTCTTCTATGAAGAAAGACTGCGCGTGTAAGCGCACGGTCGATGACTCGTCGGCGGAAATGCGGTCCGGCATGGGAGCGCTCGGACCTGCGCTTGCCACGCGTCGAAATCCGCCATCGAGGCCATGGCGATACACGCCGGTGTATTCGAGCTGCAGGACCTCAGCCGGTTCGCCGGCGAGAAGCGTGTCGAGCCTGTCGAACGACGTCGCATCGGCCAAGATGCCCGCCGCGGCGTCGAGCGCCGCTTCGGCCCGCTCGTGACCGCGGAACAGGGCATGCCGGAGCCACCGTTCGACGCGGCCGTATATCCGCTGCAAAGCGACACCGACGAGCAGCGCGATCGCGATCTGTACGATCAGCTGCGCATGGCTCTGCTGCAGCACGGCTGCCGTGCCCCAATACGTCAGCGCGAGGACGCCGACGAGACTCGAAGCGATGATGCTGAACGCGAGCGCCCGGTTCAATGCGAAGCGCACGTCGATCACGCGATGCTTAACGACCGCGTAGCCCACCGAAAGCGGGATCGCCAACATCGCGAACCCCGCGATGCGGCTCGCGATGAACCATCCCTGGTTCGCAAACACGTTCGACGCGAACCAGCCGACGAACCCGACACACGATCCGACGATGCCCCAGAGAAGGCGCTCCCGATCGCGCGGAGCGGCGGACCTGTAGGTCATGACGAGCGACAATACGCCCACGATGCAGGCGGTGAATCCCGCAGCGTCGCCGGCCCACGCCGCCCACGCCGGTAAGACGTTCCCGGTATACCACGCTCTCGCGCTCCAAGCGTCGAGCGCGATCAGCCCCACGAGCAAGAACGGGAGGAACCTCGCGACCGGGCGGCGCCAGCCGATGAGCTCATCGGTTGGATAACGCAGGGCGAACACGAGAAAACCGATGGTGGCCACATCGCTTACGACGAACCACGTGCAAAAAGCGACGAGGCCGAGCACGGGATTCAGGCCGGAGACCGCCCACCCGATCATCGACGGCACTGCGGCCAAACCGAGACAGCAGACGAAGAATCCCCACGTGAATTTCGCCGGCCGAACGAGCACGAGCCACGTTCCGACCGCGATGAAGACGATGTAGCTCGCGAGTTGGAGCGCGATCAGCGTTTCGAAGGTCTGGTTGAATGGCAAAGGATGTTGCTGCGCCGTCAGGACGACGTCGCGCTTCGTTGACCCACGTTCGATGGTGAGCGCCTGCGTCTCACCTGGTCGATAGTCGTCGTACCAAAGCATCCGCAAGCGCGCGCTCAAGGTCGTCGCCTCGCTGAGCTCATCGTGCGGACGGATGCCGGCCAGACCGGCGGACGAATGCGGCGCGACCCCGATGACGGTCCGGCCGCTAAGTCCGAATCCCAGGCTTGCCCGCGGCGTCCACAACACGGAGAGCGCCGCGTACGTCGAGGCGAGCGCCGCAAGCGCGATCGCGATGACGAGAATGGACCTTAGCGCTCGCCGGCTATCCGTCTGCATTTCTGGATCAGATTCGTCTGCAGCCGCGATGCGCCTTTGGGTCCGCCGCCGAATCCCTAATGCCAGGATGCCAGATCACGTCAGGACACCGGGGTGCCGACGCCATGTGATGGCGTATTTGAAGGCCGGGTCGCCTCTTGTTCGAAGCATGGATTTCCCCACCAGTAGGAGAGGCGATGCGTACCAGGCACATTTTATTTTCGCT
>JANWLL010000047.1 GCA_025450855.1 Vulcanimicrobiia bacterium | reverse complement strand
CGGGATGAGGATGGCGGCCAAGATTGCGATGATCGCGATGACGATCATCAGCTCGATGAGGGTGAAACCTTTTTGCGATTTGGTCATGCAAGTGCCTTTTCTGGTCTGAGCGATCCCCCAGGTGCCGTGCAGTCGGAGGTTACACGTCCCGTCTTCGGCGGACGGCGTTCACATACTCTTCATGCCCTCTTCTTAGGACCGGCAGACCTCGATTTTGTCACAGCGGTGCGCTGTTTGTCATACAAGATGATATTGACGATGTCCGTGGGTTGCGCCCGGGCTTCCGACCAGGTCCGGATCTTCGGCCGGGTTCTGTCGAGCTCTGCTTTGATCTTCCCCTGGGGATCGGGGTAGTTCGGTTGGTTCTCGATGTACCACACGCGCTGCCCCGCGTGACGTTTGATCCAGCTCAGCGCGAAGGGGAGGTCCGACGGCAAAGACGGTCCGGCTGCCGAGTGTCCGCGGAACGCCGTGAAGTCGCCGACGACGATGTACGGGAAGCCCTGGACGAAGAGCATGGCATCGTCCGCGCGTTCGTTCTGGAGGACCACGAGATTCACGAGATACCAGTCAGGAAGTTGATAGAACGGGTCCCACAGGATGTTCGCCGAGCACACCGCGAGCAGCGCAGGCACCCCGACGGCTGCGGCGGCGCCGATGACGCGAAGCCTGCCCGCAAGCAGCCACGCGATGCAGCCGCCTATCTCCACCGCAAGCGCGGGGATGACGGGTAAGAGATAGCGGGGTATGACGAGACCTTTGCCGGTGGCGAACGTCGCGATCACCTGCACGGCGCCGACGCCGAGCCAGAACGGTATGATCGTCCGCCGCCACCACACGAGCGACGCGATCGCGAGCACCGCGAGCACCGCGATCACGGACAACGGAAACGCCGGCTTCAGGGCCCACGACACCGGTAGCCCTGTCAACAGGACGTCGCGCGGCAGCTGGAGCCAATAGATCGGAATGCCGCCCGGGCCGGCGACGTACCCGCCGTGCGGATATTGTATCCTGATCGCCCACAGCCATGGGACCAGCGCCGCGACCGCTGCTGCGCAGCCCGCGAGGATCGGCCATCGCCGTCGAAGGTCGACGATCGCGTACGCGCCCTGGCAAAGAAGTGTCACCGCGCCGAGATACTGCACGTACGGGAGCAAGACCGCGATCGCGCCGTATCCCAGCCAGGCCCAGACGCGCTTGCGCCCGGTCTTCTCCTGCGCCACGAGCAGCAACCACCACGACGTCGTCGCGAGCGCCGTGAGGACCGAGTACATGCGGAACATCCGGTCCCAATCGACGATGGTCGGCTCGAGCGCGATGACGAACGCCGTGACCCCCGCGGCGACGTCGCCGAAAAGCCGGCGCGCGATGGCCCACGAAGCGACGATGGTCAAAAGGCCGAACGGCGCTGTGAGGAATCGATAGTCCCACGGCTGCCAGCGAAGCATGCCGATCGCGAAATGCGTCAGCACGTAGAAGGTCGGCGGATGGAAATCGTGATAGACGATCTGGTTCATCATCGCCGCCCACGGCTTCGACGCGACCCAGATCGAGAAGCCCTCGTCAAGGTAAAGGCTTTGATCGGTCAGCCGCTCGAGCCTCAGATAGGCGCCGACGGCGAGTGCGAGCGCAAGCGCGACGAGCGCTGCATCGATCTTACGGCGTTTCATCGCGGCCTCGTGCGCTCAGGTCCGTACAGTGCGAAGAACACCGTTCCGCTCGGATCGGCGCGCTCCTCGAGCCATTCGTGGAGTCGTGGCCGCGTCGCTTCGAGGCGTTTCTTTATCACCATTTGGGGGTCGGCGTACCACGCCTGATTCTCCAGGTACCAGACGCGCACGCCCGCATGCTCCTTGAGCCACCGGAACGTGTCCGGGATCGAGGTTTGCACTTGCGGGCCGAACACGTCGTGACGCACGACGGCCGGCGACGATCGGAGCACCAAGTACGAATAACCCTGGACGAAAAGAATAGCGTCGCTCGGCTTCTCGTTTTCAACCATGATCGCCGCGACGGTATTCCAGTCCGACGACTGGTAGAGTTTGTCGACGAGCTGATCTGCGTCGGCGACCGCGTTGACGCAGAGCACGGCCGCGATAAGCGCGACGCCCGCGACGCGTAGCTTCGTGCGTGCGGCGGCCTGGCAGATAGCGCTGACGGCGATCGCGAACGCAGGTATGAGGTACACGAGGTAACGCGCGAAGACGAGGTTGCGCCCGAGGACGAGCGTCGCGACGACGGCGACGCCGAGCGCACTCCAATAGATCGACATCGCGCCGCCGCGGGCGAACCACAGGCCGGCGACGACGATGCCGATCGTGGCGGCCGTGAAGATCGGGTCGAAAGCGGTTCCGTGGTACCAGTCCATCGGGATGCCATAACCGAGAACGTCGCGCGCAGACCACGACGCGGCCGCGAGGCTATGACCGCCCGTGAATCCCGATTGCGGGAACTGCTGCGCGATGCCCCACCACCACGGGATCGTGCTGAGGAACGCGATGATCCCGCCTGCGATCGCCGGCCAGCGTCGCCGAAGGTCGAAGAGCGCGAAGGCGCACTGGCACGCAACGATGACCGCACCGAGATATTGGACGTACACGATCGCGACGGCGCACGCGCAGTAGAGGATCCACGAGACGATGCGTGACCGCCGAGTCTGCGCGGCGGCGGCACGGAACAGCAGCACGCACGAGAGCGCGGTGAGGGCCGTCAGCGGTGCGTACATCCGCAGCATCCGGTCGAAAAGGAGCAGCGTCGGTTCCGTTGCGACGACGATCGCGGCTGCAGCCGCCGCGACGTCGCCATAGCGCCGGCGCGCGATCGCCCACGTGCTCGCGATCGTCACGAGCCCGCACGGCGCG
This sequence comes from Vulcanimicrobiia bacterium, assembly GCA_025450855.1. GTDB lineage: Bacteria > Vulcanimicrobiota > Vulcanimicrobiia > Eremiobacterales > Eremiobacteraceae > JANWLL01. The sequence continues at coordinate 3,665 of JANWLL010000047.1, read as the reverse complement.
ATGAGGTAGCGGTACCACGTCGACGGCCAATGGAGCATCGCTACCGCGGCGTGGACGTAGAGGTAAAGCCCCGGGGGATGCGCGTCGTGCAGCGCGAGGAACGACAGCATCTGGCCGATCGGCATGTGTGCCGCTTCGAGCGTGAACGCCTCGTCGACGTAGATGCTCTGATCGCCGAGCCGCCAGAAAATCAAGAACGCGCCGACGGCGAGCGCGACCCACAGACCGACGAACGCGACGCGCGCGGTCGCTGCGGGCGCCGGATCTCGCATCAGCGCAGGTCTTCTTTGAGCTTCCGGAGGCTCTGCGCCAGCAAACGCGAGATGTGTTTTTGCGAGAAGCCGAGGCGGCGCGCGATCTCCGTCTGCGTCAGGTCTTTATAGAAGAACAGCTGGATGAGGCTTCGCTCGACCTCCGCGAGGCGGTCGATGGCACGGTCGAGCGCGATCCGGTCTTCCACGGGCAGCTGGAACGATAGGGCGCGCTTGCTGCGGAGCGCGTCGTAGCGGGCAGCAGATGCGACATGCGCGTCGTCCGAGAGCGAGGCCAGGTTATACGCATCGCGCAGCCGCAAGATCTCTCGGACACCGTCGGGGTCGACGTTCATCGCATCGGCGAGCTCTTCGATCGTCGGCTCGCGATGGAGGGAGCTCGACAGGCGGTCGTGCGCCTCGTGCATCCGCCGGTTGAGCGTCCGGTACCACCGGGGCACGCGCAGGATCGGGGCTAGGTCGCGCAGGTAATGCGAGATCTCGCCCGCGATGACCGTTCGCGCGTATGCTTCGAACGGAACGCCGAACGCCGGATCGAAGCGTTCGACGGATTTGATGAGGCCGAGGTAGCCGACTTGCTCGAGATCGTCGCGCGATCCCGACGTGCGGACGAACTGCGTCGCGATCTGGCGGACGAGCGGCATGAAACGGACGACGAGGTCGTCGCGAGACTTGCGGGATCTGGTCGCCCAGTACTCCGCGAAGGCTGCGCCGGCCTCGTCTGACCGATCGTGCATATCGGCCGCCATTTGGGTCAGTGGATGTTGCCGATGATCTGGTACAGCGGCAGGAAGACCGAGATGACGATGAACCCGACGATGAAGCCCATGCCGAGGATCATCATCGGCTCGAGCAGCGACGTCAGCGACGCGAGCATGTAGTCGACCTCGGTGTCGTAGAAGTCGGCGATCTTCGAGAGCATGCCGTCGAGGTTGCCGGTCTCTTCGCCGACGGACACCATCTGCGTCACGAGCGGCGGGAACATCCCCGACAGCTGGAGCGGCACGGCGATCGACTCGCCCTCGCGCACGGAATCGCGGACCTTGTTGACCGTCTCGGCGACGACTTCGTTGCCCGACGCCTTGCCGACGATCTCGAGCGCCTGCATGATCGGCACGCCCGATTGGAGCAGCGTGCCGAGCGTCCGGCAGAACCGCGAGATCGCGACCTTGCGGATGAGCATGCCGAACACCGGCAGTTTCAGCTTGAATGCGTCGAACTGGCGCCGCCCGGCCTGGGTCGAGACGTAGCGGTTGAAGAGGATGCCGCCGACGACGAGCACGATGATGAGCGGGACCACGATGTACACGTTGTGCAAAGCGATCGTAAAGCCGATGAGGATCTTCGTCGGCAGCGGAAGCTTCATATTCATCTGCTCGAACATCGAGACGAACGTCGGCAGGATGAACGTGACGAGGAAGATGACGATGCCGACCGCCATCACCAAGATGACCGTCGGGTACGTCATCGCGGACTTCACCTTCTTCTTCAGGTTGAAGTCCTTCTCGAGGAAGCCCGCGAGCCGGTTGAGGACGTCGTCGAGGATACCGCCGAGTTCACCCGCGCGCACCATGTTGGTGAACAGCGGTGAGAACACTTTCGGGAACTTGCCGAGCGCGGCGGCGAGCGTCGAGCCGCCTTCCACCTCGCGGCGCACCGCGACGATGATCGGCTTGAGCTGCGAATCTTCCGTCTGCACGCCGAGGACGTCGAGACAACGGACCATGGCGAGACCCGCGTTGATCATGGTCGCGAACTGACGCGCGAACACGACGAGCGCCTGCTCGTTGACGCCCTTGAACTTGCTGAAGACCGCGCCGATGTCGGCGTTCATCACTCCGGAGTTCTTCTGGGTGATGCCGGTGACGTAATAGTTCATCTCGCGGAGCTTGGCGCGCAGGACGCGCTCGTTCTCCGCCTCGATGACGCCGTTGACAGTCTTACCGGCCGCGTCTTTCGCCTGGTATGCGAAACTGGGCATGGAAATCCTAACTCCCTAAATTACGGTTCAAAGATTGACGTGCTGCCCTACGAGCAGGATCACGACGAGGATGAGCCACCACAACAAGGACATCTGCATGAGAATTCTCCCCCTCTATTCTCGGTCTATGTAGCGGTCGAGCTTTAGCTCGACTGTCAATTACCTTCGATGAGCTTGCGAAGCTCTTCGGGGTGCATCGACGCGTTGAGCGCCTCTTCGGCGGTGATCATGTGTTTGCGTACCAGGTCGCGAAGCGACATGTCGAAGGTCTGCATGTGCATGATCCGGCTCGTCACGATCGCGTTGTGGATCTGGTGCGTCTTGCTCTCGCGGACGAGGTTGCGGATAGCGGGCGTCGCGATCATGACCTCGGCGGCCGGCACGCGGCCGACTCCCGAGGCGTGCGGCAGCAGCCGCAGGCAGACGACCGCTTCGATGACCGAGGCCACTTGGACGCGGATCTGCTGCTGCTGATGGGCCGGGAACACGTCGATGATGCGGTCGATCGTCTGCGCGGCGTCCGAGGTGTGGAGGGTCGCAAAGACGAGGTGACCGGTTTCAGCGATCGTCAGCGTCGTCGCGATCGTGTCCATATCGCGCATTTCGCCGACGAGCACGATGTCGGGGTCTTCGCGCAGCGCCGCGCGCAGCGCGTTCGCGAAGCTGTAGGAGTCCTGGCCGATCTCACGCTGGTTGACCATGGACATTTTGTGGTAGTGGAGGTACTCGATCGGGTCTTCCATCGTCAGGATGTGGCGCGCCATCGACGAGTTGATGACGTCCACCATCGCCGCCAGCGCGGTCGACTTGCCTGAGCCAGTCGGACCGGTGACGAGGATGAGTCCGTGCGGCCGGGCGACGAGATCGCCCATGACCGGCGGAAGATTGAGCGACGCGAGCGGAGGCACCGTCGACGGGATGGCACGGAACACCGCGCCGATCACGCCGCGCTGCTTGAACGCGTTGATACGGAAACGTCCGAAGCCTTTGAGGCCGTGCGAGAAATCGAGCTCGAGGTTCTTCTCGAACTTCTCCTTCTGCCCGTCCGTCAGGACGCTGTAGAGCAAACGCTTCGAGTCATCGGGCGTGAGCTTCGGGAATTCGGTCGGTGAGAGCCGGCCGTCGATGCGGAGCATGGGCGGCAGACCGACGCACATGTGCAGATCGGACGCGCCGCGTTCGATCGTCACGCGCATCAATTCGTCCATGCGCAGCCCGAGGAGATCGCTTACGTTTGTGGCCATTATTTACGCTCGTCCTGGAAGTAGCCGGCATGCGAGGGCACGACACCGGAAAACGGCGGCCTGCCCAGCCTCTCCTAGAGTATCGGCACGTCGTTACGACTTCCTAACGGCGGTCGGCGTGTCACATCCCGTGTCCCGAAGGGCCAAAATCATGGGGGCGACGAGCAT
>JANWLL010000046.1 GCA_025450855.1 Vulcanimicrobiia bacterium | reverse complement strand
TGCAGGCATCATGTCTTCGATCGCGTCAAACGAAGCTCGACCAATTCGCACACGATATGGCCGAGCGCGAGATGCACTTCTTGGACCATCCACGAGGGTCCCGAAGGACCGACGATTGCGATGTCGCTCAGGCCGACGATGTTGCCGCCGCCGTTGCCGGTGAACGCGACGGTCGTGATCTCCAATTCGCGCGCCGCGCGAAATGCAGCCACAATATTGAGCGATTCACCGGAGGTGGTGAGTCCGATCGCGACGTCGCCGGGACGGCCGTGGGCGCGCAGTTGCCGCGCGAAGACCTGATCGAAACCATAGTCATTTGCGATTGCGGTGAGCGCACTCGAGTCCGTGGTGAGCGCGAGGCCCGCCCAGGCAGGCCGCTCCAACATGAAGCGGCCGGAGAATTCGGCCGCGAAGTGCTGCGCCTGTGCGGCGCTCCCGCCATTGCCGAAGAACAGCGCGCGCCCGCCCGCTTTGAAGCTGCGGACGATGGCGCTGACAGCCGCATCGATCTGCGGCTCGTACGAGACGTTGGTAAAGAGATCGCGCCGCTGCGCGATGCATTCGGCTACGGTTTTCACGTGAGCGGAGTAGGTTCCGCCCATCCGAGGAGCGGCCCTTTGGCTTGCGACTCGCGGCTACCTAGTCGAAAGCGCGGACGGCCTCGCGGGCACGCGCGATCTTTTTCGGCGCGAGATCGAAGACGTCGAAAGCGGCGGCCGGATGACACGCGTCGCAGGAGGACCCGTAGCGTCGACGCATGGTGGCGTCGACGATATGCTTCGGCCAGTCGCCACCGCGCGTGAGCGCGTCGGCCACGACGGCAGAGGTCACCCCTGAGCGCCAACATGGTCTCCGGACTCGCAGCCAATTAGCGCACGCCGTTGCGCATGAGGACGTCCGCGGAATCCCAACGGCTACTACGCAAATCGCCTCAATTGCCGGTGCAATAATCACGAATCGGCCGGCGAATGAGTACGCTGAAAGTCCCAGGGAAGATGCTCGCCGAATCCAAAATACGGTCGCGTATTCACGGTACGGAATCTATCGTACTTGTGAAGTTTAACGTTCGGCAAATCCTTTCGAGGTCGAAGCTACTATGAAACGATTCATCCAAATAGCCGCAATTGCCGTATGCGCCGCTGGTCTGTCGGTGTCCGGGTGCGCTTCGGCAATCGCTCCGCACCTTAAGGGGACGGCGACTTCGCCGTCCGGCGGCCACGCGCGCGCGCGCTCCGGTTCCGTTCCTAATCACGTGATCACTATGGTCGCCGAAGATAAGGCCGGCCAGTTCGATCCCGTGAGGGCGGCGCAGTACCTCGATTACGCAGGGGTGGGCCTCAAAGATGCCAACGCGTTCCACGCAGCAGGCATCAAGACCATGTATTACACCGACCCGAACAGATCCCATAAAGGGACGCCGATGTACACACATGACGAGAGCACATTCGCGCACGATTGCAACAACAACCGCATCCAGGTGCGTGGCAAGCCCGTGACGACGTACCAGATGGATGTGCGGTCGCCGAAGCTCGAACCACTGTGGGCTGCATGGGTCGCTAGTGTCTTGAACGCCGGCTACGAATACGATTACATATTCGAAGATACCACGAATAACATCCACAACGAAACTGCGAAGCCTTGCGGCTACACAGAACCGATCTGGACTGCGGCGTCAAACGCGAACGACACCGCGCTAGGCCAACACATCATCTACAACGGCCTTGGCACACTCGCCGATGGATACAATGAACCGCCGCCGTCGTTCCTGGTCAATCCGACCACGGACGGCGGGATGTTGGAAGACTGTTACGTGAAAGACAGTCAAGTGTGGCCTAAAGCGGAGAAGGTCATTTGGGCCAACTATGCCACCACAGAACTGCGGATGATCAGGGCGAAGCGGCTCATGTTCTGCCGCGACTTGATCGCATTTCCGGCAGAGTCATCGCTGGATCAGCGCCTGTACATGTACGCGTCATTTCTCATGACGTACGATCCGTCATGGACGGTCCTGTCCGAGAAGTTCTCGACGCCCAGCAATTTGGAGATCTTCCCGGAAGAAGGGCTCGTCGCGCTCGACCCGCTCATCCCAACGCCCTTCAGGATTACCAAGCTGCAAACGTCCCAATGGACGTACGGCCGTCAGTACGCGGCGTGTTATTTGTGGGGCCAGCCCATAGGCGCGTGCGCGACCGCGGTCAACTCGGACGTCGTGGGGACGCCCCATCCGTTCCCGTGGCCCGGCGTGTACGGTCACACGCTCGTGCTCAACGGAGCTGGCGTTCTCGACGGCGGCACTGCGACCGTCGACGGTCCCGCGCCGCCGGCGATGATATCCGGCGACACCGCCGTCATCGCGATTCAGTAAATACGTCCAACTCGCATTGCGCTACGCCTTCTGCATGGAAGGCGTAGCTAGCGCTCGTCTTTGCCATCGTAGGAGAGACATCCCGAGGGGCCATGGAGTCACCGTTGCGCGTCCGCAGCCGACGGCGCTGACTGCATATCCGTGGACGCGTTGGAACCGGCGGTGCTGAGTGAGGCAGCATCAATTCTCTGATAGCGACGAGGCCGCTGTTGCCGTTCTTGCGAATGGTTGCCTATGACCGCGGCGATTATCATGGCCGGCGGGCGTTCTTCTCGAATGCGCGCTACCAACGGCTCGCGACATAAGGCGCTCGTGCCGGTTCTGGGCATTCCGATGCTGGAGCGAAACCTTTGCGCGCTGTTGGGAAGCGGATTTCGCGATATCACGGTCGCGTTTGCCGCGGATGAGCCGGCGATCGATGCATTTGTCGCAAGCCGCGCCAAAGCACTGGCAGACGCGTGCGGCGCAAACGTCATGCCCTATCGCGAGGTGCGCCCGCTGGGAACGATCGGCGCGGTGCGCGCGTATGCCGGCCGCGCTGACGCGGTCGTCGTCGTCAACGTCGACAACATGACGACGCTAGATTTGCGCGAGTTGGCCGACGCGCACGTTACGTCGGGCGCCGCGATGACAATCGCGACACATGACGAGCCGTTCACCATTCCGTTTGGCTCCGTCACGGTCGCAGACGGCGACGTCGTCGAGTACCGCGAGAAGCCGGCGTATCCTGTCCGGATCTCGAGCGGCACGTATGTGTTGGGTCCGCGCGCGATCGCCGCCATCCGGCCGGACGTGCCGACCGGTGTTCCCGAACTCGTCTCCATGCTTATCGGCAGCGGCGAGAGAATCGCCGCGTTCGAACACAACGCCATATGGATCGACGTCAATGACGCTGCGGGCGTCGCTCGCGCCGAGACCCTAATTAGAGACCACGCCGGCGCGTTCGAGCGCAGCGCCGCTTGGGCAAAGAACAAGACGTGACGTGGATTCGAAGGACGTAGCGCCGACGAAGGTGCGCCGTTACGATTACGCCGCACAATTCGGCGACGATCTCGACGAGCTGGTCGACGACTTGAAGTCGATCCTGCTGAGCGGCGAATACATTCTGAGCGAAGAGGTCGGGCGATTCGAAAGTGCGTTCGCGGACTTCATCGGGGTCCGGCATGCGCGCGCGACGAACAGCGGCACCGATGCGTTGATCGTCGGATTCCGGGCCGTCGGAATACAGCGCGGCGACGAAATCATCACGCATGCGAACACCTTCTATGCGACGGTAGCGGCGATCGTCCTCGCCGGCGGCAGGCCCGTGCTCGTCGATGCCGACGACCGATCGTTTTTGATCGACATCGAGCAAGCCAAGTCGGCGGTCACCGGTCGCACCCGGGCTCTGCTGCCTGTGCATCTCTACGGCAAGCCCACGCCCATGGAACCTATGCTCGCGATCGGCCGCGAGCGTGATCTTTTGATCGTCGAAGATGCGGCGCAGGCGCACGGTGCGTCCATCGGCGGCAAACGCGCCGGATCGTTCGGCACGTTCGCGGCTTTCAGTTTCCATCCGAGCAAGAATCTTTCTGCAGCGGGAGACGCCGGTGCGCTCGTGACGGAATCCGACGACCTCGCGCACGCCGTCGAGGCGCACCGGAACTTGGGGCAATGGGTGCAGAACGATCACCGCTTGCTCGGCATCAACAGCAAGATGGACGCGATCCAGGCCCGCGTGCTGTTCACAAAGCTCAAGTCGTTGGAACGATGGACGTCTGCGCGCAACGAGGTCGCGCAAGCGTACCGGGAGCTGTTGCACGACCTCCCGGTCACGTTTCAGTCGAACGATCTCGGCGAAGTGCACGCCTATCATCTCTTCCAGGTGCGCACGGACCGGCGCGACGCCTTAGCCGAGCATCTTCGCGGCCTCGGCATCGACGTCGTCGTCCGGTATCCGACGCCGATCCACTTGCAGCCGGCGTTTTCCGAATTCGGCTGGCGAAAAGGAGAGTTCCCGGTCGCCGAGCGGCTTGCTCAAGAACTTCTCTGCTTACCGATCCGGCCCGATATGCCCGAATCCGAGATCGTGTTCGTTGTGAACGGCGTGCGCGAATATTTCGGAGGAACCCCCACATGACCGGTGGCGTCCGCGTCGCGATCGTGGGTTGCGGGCGAATGGGCGCGGAACGTGCGGCGTGCGTCGCTGAGTTGGGCGCGACGATCGCGTACTGTGCCGATACCGACGGCGAACGTGCACGTTCGCTCGCATCGCGTTTCCAGTCGCAAACCGTTGCGGACATGCGTAGGATTCCCTGGCGGGAGGTGCAAGCTGTGTTCGTCTGCACGCCGCCCTCCACGCGTTCGGTCGTACGCGATGCGATCGGCGCGGGCGTCGCAGTGCTCGTCGAAAAACCGATCGGGCTTTCCGAAGCCGAAGGCGCCGCGCTCACGCGCGCTGTTGAAAAGCAGCCCGTCATCAATGCGGTCGGCTACATGAATCGCTATCGGCCGCCGGTGCTCGCGGCGCGCGCAGCAGCGGCGGCATCGACCGTCTCCGCGGTCGCCGGTCATTGGGCGAGCAAACGCTATGCCGTGCCGTGGTGGGGTCAACCCGACCTCTCAGGCGGACCGTTTAACGAACAGGCCACCCACCTCGTCGACCTGGTCCGTTTTGTCGTCGGCGAGATCGCAGACGTCCAGGCGTTCGCGGGTCCAAGCGGCGACGAGAATAGCATCTCTCGCGCTGCGGTCGCGATGCGCTTCGAAAACGGGGCGGTCGGCACGCTTGCGTACACCTGTGAAGCAGATGACAAGCACATCGGGCTTTCAGTGATGACCGCCTCGGGCGCGATCGAGCTGCGCGGTTGGAACTTCGCGCGCGCGGGCGGCGAGCAAGAGCCGGATCCAAATCCGTTCATGCTCGAGACGAAGGCGTTCCTCGACGCGGTGAGCAGCGGCGACGCCCTAGAGATCCGCAGCGATTTCGCCGACGCGACCAAGACGCAGCGCACGGTCGACCTGATCAGGCGCAGCTTCGCGGAGGGCATGAGGGAGTCGCGCGGATCGTCGACGCTCGACGTCAGCGCGCGATGAAGCCCGCCGGCGAGTCCGACGGAGCCGGCAAACCGTGGTCGGCCACGGTCGTCGAAACCCTGGCCGCGAATCCGTATTTTTCCGTGCTGCTGCAGGATGTCGTGGTCCCCGACGGTTCGCACCGGTCGTACTTCACGTTGCATTTCCCGACGCCCGCGGTCGGCATCGTCGCGCGGCGCGGCACAGACGTGCTCTTGCTCAAGCAGTACCGGTTCATCGTCGACGAGTACGTGTGGGCGATCCCGTCGGGCGGTGTGGCGGAAGGTGAGACGCCGCGCGACGCAGCCCAGCGCGAATTGCTCGAGGAGACCGGGCACACTGCGCGCTCGCTCTCGCCGCTGATGCATTGTTACGCGTCGTACGGCTGCAGCGATCAGCGGTATGAAATCTTCCTGGCAGACGGTCTTGAAGAGAGCGGCAGTCCGATCGACGGAAACGAAGTCCTCGAGATCCGCTGGTTTTCAAAAGAAGAACTGCTCGTGCTGATCGCTGCGAACGGCATCGTCGATAATCTCTCGCTCTCGCCGTTGCTGCTCGTGCTCCTCGAGGATGCGCGTCAGGCCCCCGGAACCGACGACCGGACCGTCACGCAGTAATACTCGATCAAGTCGGACATGCTGCGGCGCACGTCGTACGCCGGTGCGAATCCCAGATCTCGGATCCGCGCAGCATCCGCGTATGCGCGCGGTATATCGGCGGCTCGGCGGTACGTGTGCTCGATGGCGACGCTGCCGGTAAGCCCAGTGATGTCCAGCGCCAAGTCGAGCACGTGCGACATCGCCGTCTCGAGGCCGCTCGCCACGTTGTACGCCTCGCCCGGTTCGCCGTGCCGGACCAGCGTCGCAAGTGCCGTGGCCACATCGCGCACGTCGATGAAATCGCGCGTTGGCGAGAGGTCGCCAACCTCGATCTTCGCTCCGGTCTGTCCGCCACGGATCGCGGAGACCTGCGCGGCGACTTTACCACAGAAGTGGCGCTCGTCCTGACCGGGACCGAGGATATTGAAAATCCGCGCCCACACCGCATCGATTCCGTGGCGCTCCGTCAAGATACGGGCGACATGTTCCGATGCGAGTTTGCTCGCCGCATAAAGATCGAGGGGCAGGCAGGGCGTGTGCTCATCGAGCGGGCGCCCAGCAAGCGAGGAACGCCCGTATACCGCGCCGGTCGAACCGAACACGACGCGTTGGACGGAGATGTCCGCCGCGGCCAGAGCTTCGATCAAATGCACCGTTCCTTCGACGTTCGTCCGGAAGAGCTCCTCGACGGGATCGTCGCGAAGGCCCGAGGCCAAATGGATGATGGCGTCCGGGCGGAATGATCGCAGCGCTTGGTCGAGGCCGGCCCGATCGCCAAGGTCGACCGCAATGTACCGGTACCGTTTGTCGCGGGCGATGTCAAGCGATGCCGGCAGTGGAGCCGGCAGTTCGAGGTCGCCCCAATGCACGCGATGCGTGAAGTGCGCAACGTTTGCCGGCGAGCGCCCGAGCCCAAGAATCTCGGCTTCAGGCTCTCGTGCGAGCAGATGCGCGATGAAGTATCGGCCTACAAACCCTTGCGCACCGGTCACGAAATAACGCTGCGTCATGCGCCCGCCAGTCGCGCGAAGAGATTCTCGAGCGAACGCGTCATGATCGCGGTCGTATAGCCGTTGCGGTAGCGCTCGAGAGCCGCATTGCCGAGCCTGCTTGCCGTCGATGGCTCATCCAACAGTTGCGTCAGCGCGCGCGCGAGAGCCTCGGCGTCGCCGGCCGGCACGATGAGCCCGGTGCGGCCATGGTCGACAAGCGTCGATATTCCGCCGACCGGGGTGACGACCGACGGAAGTCCAAGCGACATCGCTTCGAGGATCGCCTGCGGAAGCGAGTCGAGCAGCGTCGGGTGCGCGTGGATGTCGACCGTCTTCCAGACGTCGCCGATATTTCCCGGATAGCTCACGATGCGAACGCGATCGGCGATGCGCATCTCCTCGGCGCGGCGGATCAACTCGTCCTTGTACGAACGGTCGCGGGGAAATCCTACTATCAAGAAAGCGGTATCCGGAGACGTGCGCAGAACTGTTCTCGCCGCGTCGAGGAGGACCGTCTGTCCTTTGGTCGGCAAGAGCGTCGCGATTTGAGCGATCACACGCGCGGCCGGATCTTCGGGCAGTCCGAGGACGCGCCTCATCTCGGCCCTTGAACGGCCGCTTTCGGGAGCGGCGATCCCATTGGGAATGACAGCCACCGGCGCCCGCGGGCGGCGCATGAACGTTCGCAGATTCCGGGCGCATGCCTCGGAATCGGTGATCACCGCCGAGGCGTTGCGCAGCACCGCCGGATGTACCCGGCGCCAAAGCCAGAGCGGATCCCACTGCTCGACATGATAGGTCGTGACGGCCACTGGCGTGCGCGTGAGTGCCCCGGCAGCGACGCCCACCAGATTGCCCGGACCGAGATGGGCGTCGACGACGGCGATCGCGTTCCGTCGAAGATAGCGGACGAACCGGTTCAGTGTCCGCGCGAGCATCGTCGCACGGTTGAACGCCGGGGTGAGCGCGCCTCGGATCCGCTCATTTGGGTGCCCCTCACCGAGATCGGCGATGTCGACACCGGCTTCCCGGTATTGCCCACGCATGGTGCCGTAGGTGCGGTCGAACTCGGCGTCGGCTTGCTTGATGCACAGCACGCGGTGGTCGAAACGCGAGCGGTCGACCGCGCGCGAGAACGATAAGAGGCGGCCCTCGTCGCCGCCGAAGAGCAATTCGTTGATGAGCGACACGATCTTGATCTTGGCGCTCATGAGAATCGTTTCGTCCGGTCGTCGCAAGGCACGATGTATGGAATATACACCGGTATCGACCCCGCGTTTGACGGCTTCAGATTCGAACCCTCGACTTCAGATCGCATATGAAACGGATAGGTCTTTTGAACCATTGATGGGCGAGGTACACGCAGGCGGTCGGCCTAAGTCGTCACGCATCGTGTGGGCGGAATGCGCGCATCCCACTCGTCAGCATCGCATTCGTACAACTCGCGCGCCGAGGTGGCGCTGCATGAGAAAATTCGTATCGTCGTCTGGCGTTGCATCGATTCAGCGCGTGGCCGAACACGGCGGCTCAGGACCGATCGCATTCCGCAGGCTCATCGATTCCGGAGAATTCGACACGAATGTCGATTTCTTGGATCTCACCGTCATTCCGCCGGGGAGCACCATTGGGCTGCATGAGCATCACGGCAACGAAGAGCTCTACTTCATCGTCGACGGCGATCCGCTCGTCCGCGTTGACGGCGCCGAACGCCGTCTTCATCGGACCGATGTCGCCATCGTGCGCTCCGGCGGCTCGCACGAATTGATCAACGACTCCAGCCGTGACGTCGAGATCTTCGTCGTGCAGGTGCGCAAGTGACTCGCGCGCGCGCGCTTTTCGTCGAGCACCAACCGCTCGGTATGTGGACGGCGACCACCGTCGACGAATCGTCCGGCAAGGCGATCCAACAATTCACGCTCGATGACGGACCTGGACGAGCAGCGACCGGCAGCGAACTAAAAAGCATCGCAGAGTCGCTCGCAGCGAATCTCGGCCCGGTGGATGCGGTCATCTACCTCGCGGATCACGCTGCTGGGCCGAAAGATTTGGCGCCAAGACTGATCTCCGGATATCCGCTTCCGGTTTGGGTGATCCATCCCGCCGTGGCCATCGCGAGCACGATTCCGCTGCAGCATGAGCGGTTCATCGTTGTGGACTTCGCCGGTGGGGGATCGGCGATGCTCCTCAAACGCGGCGCCGGCGGCGCCATCGAAGACCTTATGGAGTGCGAGGGCGACTTGCGAAGACACTTGTCGCGCAAGTCACACCGTCAAGAGATCCAAAACGACTTGTTGGAGGACGTCGTCGGCGCGTCGATCCCCGGCGCACCGGTGGCCGTCGCGGCGTCGACAGGCTTCGTTCCGGAACCCTCGCTGCCGCAGTTCGATACGATCTTCGCGGAACTGCTGCACGACCTCGAACCGATGCTTGGCGTCTTGCAGTCGTTCGGAGTCGATGCTGCGGTTTGCGTGAGTTCGCTGTTCGCGTCGGAACATGCCGCGGCGGCGTTCAGAAACGCGGCCGGACTTACCGGCGACGCCCGGCCGCTCCGGTTCATCCTTTCGACCGGCGAAGAGCGCTACGGAGGCGCACTCGCCTGCGTCAGCGCGGTCAAGCGTTCGCCCGGCGTCTGGTTTGCCGGATCCACGGATCGGCCGACGTTCTCGCTGATCACCGAGCGGCGCGTCTCGTACGAAGTGAAGAACGTATCGCGCCACATCTTCGATCTCGACGACCCAACGCTCGCCACACTGCTCGACGGCCGCGAAACGCTCGCGGTCGTCGACCGGACGATCAGCGATCGATACGATGCCGCATTATCCGCCTATGCTGCCCGCCACCTCAACCTCGTGGGCGAGATGATCATCGACGCCACCGAAGTCAGCAAATCGTGGACGCTCGTCGAGCAGGTCTGCGAACAGGCGATTCGCCGCGGACTCGGACGTGAAGGCGTCATCATGGCCGTCGGCGGCGGCATCACCCTCGATATCGCCGGCATGGCCGCGTCGATCTTCCGGCGCGGCATCCGCTACGTGCGCGTGCCGACCACGCTCGTCGGGATGATCGACGCCGGTGTCGGCATCAAACAAGGCGTCAATTTCGCTTCGAAAAAGAATATTCTTGGATCCTTCTACGCGCCGTTCGGTTGCATCAGCGACCATACTTTTCTTTGGACGCTGCCTCGCCGGCACCTTGCCTGCGGCATCTCGGAAATGATCAAGATCGCGCTCATGTGCGACCGGCGTCTCTTCGAGATCCTCGAAGCGAACGTCGCAGATCTTCTCGGGTCTCATTTCCAGGAGCCGCGCGTCGCGGCCGACGAATGCATCCTTCGCGCGCAACTGGCGATGATGCAACAGCTGCAATCAAATCTGTTCGAACACGACTTGCGGCGCTGGGTCGACTTCGGGCACACGTTCAGCCCGACGCTCGAACTCGAGAGCGACCACGAATTGGCCCATGGTGAAGCGGTGGCGCTCGATATGGCGCTTGCGACGGCGATCGCCGTTCGTCAGCAGGTCTGCGACCGTTCCGTCCTCGAGCGCATGGTCAACCTCTACCGTGCCGCAACCCTGCCGGTCTCCGACGCGCTTTGCTCTAGCGAAGTGCTCAAGCCAGGCCTGCGCGATATACGTCTCCACCGCGGCGGCAACCTGAACTTCGTCGTACCCACCGACGTCGGCGATGGGATCTTTCTTCAGGATATCGACGCTAGCGACATCGACGGTGCGGCGCACATTCTCGCCGACCTCGAGTTTGCACTCACTGGAACGTAAGCGGCGTGCCGGCGTTGGCAGTGGACCTCGGCGGCACGTTCTTGCGCTGTGCGGTCGTCTCCGGCGCGGGAAATATCTCGGATGTGCTGACCGAACGCATCGACCGTCATCCGCGCGACCCTGAATCTCTGTGGCGCAAAATTTTCGACCGGATTGAGGCCGTCGCCGCCGCTTCACACGCCGAACTCGGTCCGGCAGACCCGATCGCCTTCGCGTTCCCGGGTCCCGTCGCGGACCGGTCGCGTATCTTGGGCGCGCCGACCGTGATCGGACCCACAGCCGAGTTGCCCGACGTCGTCCAGATCTTGCGAGAGCGAACCGGGAGGCCGGTGTATTTGCTCAACGATGTCTCCGCCGCCGCCTGGTACTATTTGAACGAGATCCAGGCCGCCCGCTTTATGGTCGTCACCGTGAGCAGCGGGATCGGGAGCAAACTCGTCAACCGAGCCGATTCGGCGAAAGTCATGGATGCGTGGCCGTACGCAGGCGAGATCGGTCACGTCGTCGTCGACTTCAGCCCCGACGCGCCGATGTGCGATTGCGGGGGCAGCGGGCACCTCGGCGCGATCGCCTCCGGGCGAGGGACCGAAAATCTCGCGCAGCGCATGTCCAAACTCAACGCCGCCGCATTCGATGCGTCGCTGTGCGTCACGTCGTTCGGCGCGACTCAGTCGCATTTCACGAATGAGGACCACTTGGTGCCTGCCGCGCGGCTAGGAGACCCCTGGGCTTGGGATCTGATCTCTACGACGCAGGGCCCGCTCGCGCAAGTCCTCGCCGCGCTCATCGTCGCGGCGTCCTTGGAAAACGTTCTGATCATCGGCGGTTTCGCGATTAGTCTTGGAGACCGCTATCTTGCATGCCTGCGCGAGGCCGTGCAGCGACGGATCGCCGGACTGATCGAACTACCGGTCGACGACGTGATCCACTTCGGTCAATCCGCCGGCGAAGCGTGCTTGCGCGGCGCCGGCCTTTTCGCCGAGTCAGTCGCTCGTTCGGCACGATGAAGCTCGTCATCATAGGCGGCAGCGCGCACAGCACGCCGAATCTTTTCGCGCACGCACCACTGCGCGAAGCGGCTGACGATCTCGAGATCGTGCTCGCCGGACGATCCGAAGAACGTCTGGCTGCCGTCGCTCGCGCGATCCGGTCGATCGACGATGCACATCCATTGCACGTGAGCTGCGAACGAATCGATGCTGCATCCGGCATGCCAGCGTTCCGGGGCGCCGACATCGTTCTCTGCCAGGCGCGATACGGCGGCTACGAAGCCCGGTCTTCCGACGAGACGTTTCCGTTGAAATACGGGATGTGCGGCGACGAAGGGCTCGGCGCCGGCGGGC
>JANWLL010000045.1 GCA_025450855.1 Vulcanimicrobiia bacterium | reverse complement strand
GCGGTCGAGCTTTAGCTCAATGATTGTAGCGGTCGAGCTTTAGCTCGACCGCCGCGGACTTGCTATTTACCGCGCCTTTTCGGTAGCGGTCGAGCTTTAGCTCGACCGCCGCGGCCTTTCCATTGAGGATAAAGACGTGAATGTCGTTCGTAATGAGATACGCGCGCACGCCGACGCGCCTAGAAACGATCGATTATCGCCAGGACCGCACGTACGCCGTAACCTTCTGTGTCGCGCGTCGGCGGCCGGTATTCGCAAATCCGCGTTTGGCTGCGATCGCCGTCGAATGTGCCCGGCACTTCAGGCATACCGGCTTGTACTATCTCTACGCCTACGCGGTGATGTTCGATCACGTACATCTGGTCTTGCGCGCCATCAAACCGCGCGTTCACCTTTCGAAGATAGTTGCAGTTCTGCGATCATGCATCACGTCGAAGGTTCGACCAACGATCGCCGATTTCGCCTGGCAGCGCGGGTACTACGAGCGTATCGTGCGGAGCGCCGATGAGTGCCGGGAGACTGTCGAATACGTTCTTGCGAATCCGAGAAGGGCAAATCTCGTCCAAGATCGCGAACAATATCCGTTCTCTGGATTCGTCGACAGGTGGCGATAGATTTTGGACGGCCGCGACGGTCGAGCTAAAGCTCGACCGCTACATGATGCTGCACGGTCGATCGCGAGACAATCCCAGACGGCGTGGCCGCGGCGGTCGAGCTAAAGCTCGACCGCTACATGACTTACACCATCGACCCATCGTCATTAGCCGCGGCGGTCGAGCTAAAGCTCGACCGCTACATGATGCTGCACGGTCGAGCGCGAGACAATCCCAGACGGCGTGGCCGCGTCGGTCGAGCTAAAGCTCGACCGCTACATGACTTACACCATCGACCCATCGTCATTGGCCGCGGCGGTCGAGCTAAAGCTCGACCACTACAACCATTACACGCAGCCGTTGAGGTTTGTCAAAAGCACCGCTGATTGGTCAGGAGACAAGACCAGCGGGGTCGTCACCTTGTTACCCCAGATGTCGGTGTAAAGCGGCAGCGGCAGAATGACCGTTGCAGGAAGCTTGGGGTTCGCGTTGACGACGACGAAGGCGCCCCTATACTTGCGATATGTGACCCCGACCAAAACGGGATCCGGATAGGCATCCCCGCACGGGGTGCCCACCTTCGCGTCGTATTGTTTCACCCAGTACTCCTGGCCGTACCCGGGCTGGTGATCGATGAAGATCGCAGCCTGGTGGTACTTGCCGAGCATGTACGTGGCAAGACCCCAATCGAATTGCTGCTCCGTGATCTTGTTCGTATTCCACTTGTCGTCGACGATATACGCGACACCTTGGCTTTGCGCGTACTTCATCCACTGGACGATCTGCCCGACCTTTTGCCATCCGGCGTAACCGTTGCCGTAGTCGGTGAAGCTGCTCTCGTCGTCGACGACGTCGACGTGTCCGATGAGCTGCTGCATCGATGGGTCGCCGACAGTCCGGCTCTCGGGCACCGCGTTCACCGCGACCATGAGCGGCTTCGGCAGCCGGTGCAGGTATCTATACGTGTACGCGTGCCAAGCGATTACGGCGTTGGTCCAGGCCGAATCGACCTTTTGTCCGTTGAATCGCGGTGTCCAGACGCCGTTGACGAACACGCCACAGCCGTACGTCGAGTTGTCGAGGCTGACGAGGTCCAGCGCGAGCGCGTCGTAGTTCGCCTCCAGGGCAGGCGAATACGTCGCCATCTGCCAGTGCACGACGGCGGGGTTGGAGATGTCGAGCGGCACGTTCTTCAACCCGTCGAGGTTGGCGAGCTTCTTGTGATCGCACTGGTACAACACCCAGCTCGGGTGATTCGCGAGCCACCACGACAAGTTGTGCTTGAGGGAGAAGTCTCCGTCGAAAGGCGCGTACCAGGACGTGATGAGCGATGCATTGCCTGACTTCCAGGCCGCGGGCTTCCCCGTGCCCCAGACGAAATCGTAGCGATACGCGTCTTGCTGTGCTTGATGCCAGCTTATCTTGTAATCGAAGACCTGGAACGGATGGATGCCCGACCACGTATCGGTCATCAATAGCCCGCTTGGCGGCATCGACGTCATGCTGCCGTTGTCGAACTGTGCAGGTGACTGTACTTGCGGCGCCACCATGGAGATATGGGCGCACGCCGATAGTACAAACGCAACAAGAACTGTTGTGAGTGCTCGAAGACTCAAACGGAACAAGACGCACTGAACCTTTCACGCGAGAACGATCTACGTGTGGCGTCAGTCCTCCGTGACCGCCACCGCACTTTGGGTCATATCGGTCGCGTCCTGTCAGGTCTTAAGACCTAGCAAGCAGTCGCTGGATAGCGGACCGGGGGCTGAAGTCCTCACGCAAGGCACAGAAATCACGAAATTTGGCTGATGTTCATCAAGCGTACGCATCGCGTCCCGACATGCGCGTCAATCGTGAGGCCAAAGTCCCCCGACCTAGAGCTATGGTACGAACTTTCGGGGTTAATCGAATGTTAAGTCAGTCAGTCGGCAGCGTGAACGTCTGTTCGAACAACGCGTTCACCCAGCCGAATCTTTCGCGCGTGAACCGCTTTGGATCGTTGACGTCGAACGACTCGTGGAGCGCCCCATCCCCGGCATCCGAGCGCGTTAGTTCGTGCATGATGCGCGTCCGATCCGACGAGAACGGACTCGTCTTATATTCGACGACGAGACTCATCGGCCAGACGAAGCCGCCCGGCGTGTGCGAAGACCCGACGCCGGATGCGAAGCGGCCGCGATAGTAATATGGATCCGCCGGGCTCAGGACGTAGCGCCGCGTGTTCGCGTACGCCTGGCGGTCGTACGGATAGCCGAGCAGCGGCATCGACAACAAGCTCGGCATGTTCGCGTCGTCCATGAACTTCGCGCGTCCCAGACCGTCGATCTCGTACGCGTAGATGGTCCCGTAGTGCGTCTTGAAGCGTGCGTGCTTAGCAAGCGCCGCCTCGATGCGGTCTGCTATCAGATTCGCCTTCACGGCGTTCGCCTTGTCGCCGAAGCGATGCGAGAGCATCTCCGCCATCGTGTGAAGCGTGACGGCCGCGAACATGTTCTCGGGCACGTTGTAGTTGAAGCGCTGCGGGTCGTCGCTCGGCCGATACGCGCTCCAGATGAGGCCGATGTTCCCGGCGACCGGGTGCTCGTTGCGGTGGTAAGAGGATAAGTGTGCGTGATCTTCTTCTGCTGCCAGCGTTCGCAAGATGACGAGAAGCGCTCCGTGCATCTTCGCATCGAAGACGCTCGTATCGCCCGTCGCGTCGACGTAGCGATCGACGAGCCGAACGGGGTAGGCGAGCGAATCGAGCTCGAACTTCTCTTCCGCGACGCTGTAGTCTCGATGGAACGCGTTCGCGTGCGGGTCGAGCGCGACCATCCGCTCTTGGCGCGTGATGACGCCGCGCATGAGCTGGCGGTCCTTGAGATACGACATCGCCTGGACGCTCGAGTCGCGCAGCCACATCGCGTCGATGTCGCCGGTGCTGACGTACGTCGTATGATCGGGCGTCTGCGAAAAACACGCCGCGTTGATGTCGGCGGCGTGCTCGTAGATCGAGACGATCTCGTGCGTGTTCGCCGCGCTCGTCGCGAGCACGGCGCCGAGGATGACCCCGAAGATGTGCGTCAACCTTCCAGCTCCAAAACGGCGGTGTCCCCTCTATCCGTATCGGCCGCTAGGCTCAATCCGGCCACCGTTCGACGAGCGATGCGTTTTCTATGACGCCGACGTGGGCGATCGCCGAACCAGGGTAAGCGAGCACGCCGTCCTCGATGCCGATGATCCACGTGTCCGGACCGACGCTGATCTCGCCGTCACCGACGGATCGGCCCCACATATCGCGGAGCGTGGCGACGACGCCGCCTTCCTTCATATAGGCGCCGGCCTCGACGCGGTAGTCGAGGATGCCCGCCGCGGGCGGATATGGGCCATCTTCGCGGCGCCGCACCCTTGCATCGGGCGGGCGCGGCAGCGCGGGAATGGGCTCCGGATCGCCGGCGAGCATGCCCGCCCACCGCATCATATTGCGCAAGCCGACGACGCACGCACCGACGAGGGGCCGGTCGACGGCCGAGTGCATCCCGAGCTCAACCGTGAACGCGGGGATGCGCAGCTCCTGGAGCGCCGCCCCCGTCGTCGACTTGTGGAGCTCGCGCGCGATGTACGTCTTGGACGGGAACTCGACGACTGCCGGAAAGCCGAACGCGCCGACCATCGCGTCGAGCGTGGTGGACAGCGCCTCCATTTTAGGCCGCTCTGCTTCATCTTTATACAGCACGCGGTCGCGGATCGAAAACCCCACGGATTGGATCGACGCGCAGTGGAGGTCGACGTAGTAATCAGCCGATCCGCGCAGCGATTCGAGCAGGCGAGCGGCAAGGCGCTCGTAGACGCTCGGCTCGCGCGGCTCTTCATCGCCCCGCTTGCGGCCCGGGAAGGTGCGGTTCGGATCGCGGTCATCCCAATATGGATGGCGGCGGTTCGTCCGCAAGCCGGCGGGATTGAGGCTCGGGATCGCGACGATCGTGCCGGCCATCGCCGCGCACAGATCCAGCGTCAGGAGGCGATGGAGGGCGTTGATCCCTGCGAGTTCGTTGCCGTGGATGTTCGCCGTGAGCCAGAGCGTCGGACCATCGCGCTTACCCTGTGCGATGACGACGGCCAGGCGGTCGTTGCCGCCGGTCGGCAGCGCGACGCCTTCAAAGGTTCCGAAAGAGAGATCGCCGGGCGATGCGACGCAGTCGCCGATCCGCAGATCCGTCCTCGCCAAGCGACCTCCGTTCTGACGCGCGGCGGACTCATATCAGTCCGCCATCATCACGACGGTTCGGGTCGCCGCGCCGGAGAATCCTTGCGCGGTCTTGTGACGCGTTTAGGCGCCGAGCCAGCGCACCAACGCGACTTGCTCGTCGTCTATCTCGATCGAGAGCACGCCGGAGGGAAAGCGCATTTTCGTCGGACCGTCGGCGTTGAGCCGGACGTAGAGCATCGAGCGTTCGACGCGCTCGCCCTGGCGCGACGTCTCGCGCACGACGAGCGTGTTCGCGTCCTGCACGCCTATATAGTCGTAGACGACGCTTTCGATGAACGGCACGCCGCTGCGCGACCCCGAGCTGTCGAACGCGTCCGTACGGGCCGACTCCCGCTCCTGCTGCACCTTGACGTCGATATGGACCTCGGCGAAGATCCGGTCGCCGATCGTCGCGCGATGCATCCCCGTCTTGGGAAATGCGATCGTCGGCTCCCATTTGGTCGCCCCGCGTCCGAATCCGGACTCTTGGGCACCTGCTTCGGTTGTCCAGCGTCTCGATCTGGGCACGCGTCACTCCCCTTGCTCGGCCTACTACATTACTTATCGGCCGGTCAGGGCCGGCCTTCCAGGCGCTCAACGACCTGCGCATAGCAGTATTTCTCGTAGAATTCGATGGGGCCGACCGCAGGGATGAGCGCCCGGGCGTAGCCCATCGCCTTGAGCGAGCCGAGCGCGCGCCGGGCCAGGACGACGCCGAGGTGCTGTCCGCGCATCTTGCGGTCGACGCCCATCGGTCCGAAGATGCCGACGTCCTCGCGATCCCACCATTTCTCGAGCCACCAGAAGCGAAAACTCCGCTGGGCATAGGCCGCGAAGCCGACCGGACCAAGGGCAGCGCGCGCGAACCAATTCCAACCCGCAGCCGCTTCCTCGTGCCACTTGCCGTGGAACGTCCGCCGGATCCAATCAACGTCGTCCGGACCCGCGCCCTCGCGGCCGACGAGGCTAACGCCCGCCGCCGTCAGCACTGTCGACTCGTCCGGCGTCTCGAACGATGCCGCCGCGAGATCGACGATCATGTTGACGATCATCGCCGCGTCGGTTCGGCTCGCGTCGCGCGGGGCCCGCTTTGCCCGCTTGTGCCGAGAATTACCGCCATCGCAACGAGGCCGCCCAGGGCCCAGGTCGCGACGACTTCAATGGACATCGGATGTTGACGATACTCATCTTGGCCGCATTGGCGTCCGCCCCGCCGCCGACCGCTTCCGATGTCGCCGCGCTCGCCCATCTCGTGCGCTCGATCGACGCCGAGTATCCCATGAGGACGGCGACGCTCGGCGTCTCGATCGTCGATGCGGCCAGCGGCAAGACGCTCTTCGCGCAGGACGCAGACAAAGAATTCGCGCCCGCATCGAACTTCAAGCTCGTCGACGCCGCGAGCGCGCTCGCATATCTCGGCCCCGATTTCCGCTACCGGACCGACCTGCTCGAGCGGGGGACGGTCCAAAACGGCGTGCTTTCAGGCGATCTCATCCTGCGCGGCGGCGGCGACCCCGTGTTATCGCGCGCGGATCTCGAACGGGCGGCCAAAGCCGTCGTCGCCGCCGGCATCACGCGCATCACCGGAACGGTCTTGCCGGATGACCGCGTATTCGACCGCCAGCGCTACGGCAGCGACTGGGCATGGGATGACATGCAGTACTACTATCAACCGCCGATCCAGGCGCTTGGGGTCGACGAAGGGCTCGCATACGTGACGGTGACGCCGGGTACTGCTGCCGGCGATCCGCTCATCGCGACGATCGAGCCGAACGGCGGCGTCATGACCGTGCGTTCGGACGCACAGACGGCGCCGAAAGGCGGCACGAACGACGTCGACTGCTTCCGTTCACCGGGGAGCACGCAGATCGAGATCGTCGGCCACTTCCCCCTCGGCTCGGCGCCGTTCCGATTCGGCTGCGCGGTCGAGGACTCGTCCGCATACGCGACGGGCACGCTCGCACAGCTCTTGCCCGATGCGGGAGTCGCCGTCGGCCGCGCTCCGGCGGGTCCGAGAGTCGAGATCGGGATGCTCGATATCGAGGATCCGGCTTTTGTCGCGCCGCTCGATCTGCCCGTGCTCTGGTCGCACGACTCGGCGCCGCTCCACGACATCGTCGCGAAGATGATGCCGCCGAGCGACAACTTCATCGCAGAGCACCTTTTCAAGATGCTTCCCGTGGCGGCGTTCCATCAGCGAGGCACGTTCGACGGCGGAGCGGCGGTCGAACGCAAGTTCATCGGCAGCCTCGGTCTCGACCCGCGGACGCTCGACAACGGCGACGGCAGCGGCTTGTCGCAAGGCGATCGCGTGACGCCGCACGACTTGACGACGATCCTCGAGTGGGAGACGCGCAGCAGCACCGGTCACGACTTCATCGATGCGCTGGCACTGGCCGGCATCAACGGCACCGTGCGCCACCATCTGCTCGGCTCGGATGCGATCGGACGCGTGCGCGCGAAAGACGGCTACATCTGGCACGTCTCGACGTTCACCGGCTACGCGTGGACGAAGAACCACGGGCTCGTCATTTTCAGCATCATGTTCAACGACGCGAACGGCTTGCTCAAGCCGTTCCAGCACGCTCAAGACAGGATCGTCGAGACGATCGTCGACTGGCCCTAGAGGCTCGGGACCGCTTCTCCCACGCGCAGAACCGTCGAGAGGAGGTTGCCGTCGCCCAGCCTCACGAGCCGCGCTCCGGCGGCGCGGGCGTCATCGCGGCCGAAGTCCTTCGACCGCGGCTTGAACTGGAAGAACGTCGACGGAACGCTCGCGTAAAGCGTGCCCTCGCGATATTCTTCGAAGTCTTGATGGACGTGGCCGAAGAGGACCGCCTTCACCTGCGGTGCCGTGTCGAGGATCGCGAGGAGCGCCGCGCCGTCCGAGATGGTCATCGTGTCGAGCCACTTCGAACCGACGGGAACCGGGTTATGGTGGACCGCGATGATGACCGGCGTCAGCGGCGCCGAAGCGAGCGTGTTGCGCAGCCACTCGCGCTGCGCGTCGCCGATGCAGCCGGCGTCCTCGCCGCGGACCGAGCTGTCGAGCATGATGAAGCGCCAGCCGGCCGCGTCGTGCGTGAAGCAGAGCTTTTCTTTGTCGAGCGACCGGCCCATGAGATGCCGTGCCATGAGCGTGGCGTCATCGTGATTGCCGGGTAAGAAACACGCCGGCGCATTGAAGCGCGCGATCTTCTTGCCGAGGCGCTCGTACGAAGCGAGGCTGCCGTCACCCGAGCAGTCGCCGGTGATGAGGACCAGCTCCGGCTCCGGTGCGACGGCCATGACCGCGTCGATGACTTCGTCCGCGTGGTGCTCGGGCGCCACGCCCCAGAGACGCGTCGAAGGGTCTTCGAAGAGATGCGTGTCTGAGATCTGTACGACGTAGGGTTTGCGCAGCGGCATTCCTCAACGCTTCCGGCGCGACGCGAAAAGCAGGAGCCCCACGAGCACGGTTGCTCCGATTGCTAACGCTAGTCCTTTGGCGTCGAAGTGAGCGTCGTCATCTTCGTCGAGTCGAGGCATCGTCGCCGGGTCGTCTAGAAATTCCATGATGTGCTCGACGCCCGGACCGTTCGCGCGCCGCGACGCCGCTGCGAGTTGGATCTGGCAGCCCGGATTCGCGGTGATGAGACGCTCCGCGCCCGCCGCTTTCGCCGCCGCGATCATCCGGTCGGCGAGCGCGTCGGCCATCGCCGCATGCGTCAGATTGTAGACGCCGGCACTCCCGCAACAACGGTCGGCTCGGTCGAGCTCGACGCGCTCGAAGCCGGGCACGGCGTCGATCGCTCGTCTGGGTTGGTCGACGACGCGCTGAGCCTGCGCAAGATGGCAAGCATCTTGGTACGCCACCCGTGTCGGCGTCGCTTGATCCCGTAGCGGTCGAGCCGGCGTGTGATCCTGTAGCGGTCGAGCCGGCGTGTGATCCTGTAGCGGTCGAGCTTCAGCTCGACCGGAGACCACCTCATTGGAACGACCGCGGCGGTCGACGTGAACGTCGACCGCTACATCCACTCGTTCGGTCGCGACGTGAACGTCCACCAACTCAGTCGCGTCATGAACGTCGACCGCTACATCCACGAGTTCCGTCGCGTCACGGACGCGGGCCGCGAAGTTCACTGCGCGCTCGTGCCACAGCGGATCGCCCTCGAGGAGGTGGCCGTATTCCTTCATGGCGGCGCCGCACCCAGCGGCGTTGACCGCGATGTGATCCGCTCTCGAGCGCTCGAACGCCGCGATGGTCGAGCGCGCCATTTCCCGCGCTCGATCCTTGAGTCCGGCGTGAAGGTGGAGCGCGCCGCAACAGCCCTGGCCTTCGGGTACTTCAACGTCCCAGCCGCTCCGCGCGAGCACGCGAACCGTCGACCGGTCGACATCGCCGAACATCGCGCTCATGACGCAGCCTGCGAAGAGCGCGACACCGCCGCGCCGCGTCGTGTCGACCGCATGATACGTCTGGCCATTGGCGACGAACGGCACGCCGCAGGGTGAGGGGAGCAGCGCATCGACCCGTTCCAGACCGAGCGCGCGAAGCGTTCCGCTCGCACGAAGCAGCCGGCGGATTCCGAGGCGTTGCGCTAGCCCTGCTGCATATGAAGCGAACCGCAGAATGCGTCCGTCGGCGAAGAGAGCGTCGAAGAGCGCCCGCATGAGCGGCGTTAGGAGCGCATTGTCCGGGCCCTTGGCGATCTGCGCTCTCGCGTCTTCAAGCAGTATGCCGTATCGTACGCCCGATGGGCACGCCGGCTCGCAGCTGCGGCAGCCGAGGCATTCGCTCATCTGCGCGGTGAAGGTCGGATCATCGAGCGGCAGCTTGCCCTCGAGAACAGCCGCGATAAGCCCGATGCGTCCACGCGGCGAGGACCGCTCGTCGAGCGTCAGCCGGTACGTCGGACACACCGGCAGGCAGAAGCCGCATTTGATGCACGTGTTGACGATCGCGTCCGAAGGGATGTCGGGCGCGACGAAGCCGAGCTCAGCCATCGCTATGCGACCTATCTGCAAACGGTGCTCCCGAAAGAGCCCCAGTCGGGTCGAACTGCGACTTGATCAGCCGCATGAGGTGCGCGCCAGCAGGCGGACGCCCTTGGAGGATGAGGCTCGACCGCGATGCGAGCGGGCAGCGCGTCACCCGCAGGTTCATCATCTCAATGAGCTCTCGCTCGAGTTTGACCACGTCGTCCGAGCGATCGGCGCAATCGACGCTGAGCTCCGCCGTACCGCAGCCGGCGTCGGCCGACCATATAGGTTCGAAGCGCATCGACCTTGCGAGGGCAGCCGCTCGTTCGACGTCTGCTGCGACCCGCGACTGCGTCGAGACGACGCGGAACGTCGCGGTTCGATCGCCGAACGGGGCAGCGGCGAACTCGCGCCACGCCGCGCTGACGTCGCTCGCGCCTTCGACCGATTCCCGTTCGGCCGCGCCGTGACGCATCGCGACGGCGCGCGCCTCGGCGCGCAGGCGCTTCGCGTCCGCGACGTGGCCTTCGCAGCCGACGACGACCGCGCCGTCCGAGCGTGCGTGCACGGCGGCGAACGACAGCCGCGTCTCGACGATCGCCGACGCGGCGGCGAGTGCTTCGCCGGGCTGCGACAGAGCGAACAGGACGACCGCCTGCGACGCCGGCATCGGAGCGAGCTTGAAGTTGAGCGAACCGATGACGCCGAGCGCGCCTACCGAACCGTGGAGCATACGCGTCAGATCGTAGCCGGAAACGTTCTTGACGACCATACCGCCGGTCTTCACGACCCGTCCAT
>JANWLL010000044.1 GCA_025450855.1 Vulcanimicrobiia bacterium | reverse complement strand
GGCTCACGGCGAGCGCGGCACGTCTCGACGCGCCGGTGCGAGTCGAGTATTCTTTTATTGTGCCGGCGATCGCCAATCTGCCCGGCAACGGCGCTGTGCTCTGGATGCCGAGCGTGCAGCCGATGCGGATGGCACAGACACGTGGCGGGGCCGACTCGCTGGCATTTCCGATCGGTGATCATCCACCGTTTGTGGAATACCGGCCGTCGGTGCCGCTCATCGTCGCGACGCGCGCGCTCGCAAATGGCGATCGCGCGGCGTGCGGTCTGCTCGCCAATCTCGGCATACAAGCAGTCGTGATGCGCGCGAACACCGAGACCGTTCCATCGCTGCGGGGCGCGGCTTCAGCCGCACAAGAGGCGGTGACGCGCGCGCAATATGCGGCGCAGCGCGTACCGGCGCCGCTACGCAGCGGTTTGAAAAGCCTCGCGGTCCTCGGAGAAGTATACGCATACAGCGTGCCATGTTATCGGGGAACGCTGACGTGGGCGCAGGCAAGTGTCGTGCGCGGTGACTGGACGACGCTCCATGCGCTCGCGCGCGGCGGCGCGTCCGACGAGATCACGTTGCCGCCGGCGCCGCCGCCGGGCGTCGTCGCCACAGCGCCGCCTCGTTCGACGTACCAGACGGACGACATCACGCGCGATTGGGTACCGCTGTCGCAGGCCGATGCGTACGCAGATCGTTTCGCGGGTGCCTTTGATGATGTCGCGATCTCGGCGCGTCCGGACGCTCCGTTGGACGGAGCGGCCGTGCTCGCGTCCGGCGGCAACGGCCCGTATACATGGATGAGCGCCGCCAATTTGCGCGGCCTGCTGCGCCGCGGGCCGGTCGCTGTGTGGCAAATCGGTCAGGCCGGCGGCGTTAATACGCGAGACGTCACGCTCGACACACTCGCGACGGCGAGCGGACATCGCGCGATCTCCTACGCGCTTTTCAATCGCAAAGCCTCACTGCAATACTCCGGACCCGCACCGCCGCAAGGGAGCCTCGTCGTTCTGCACCAACACTCGTCCGGTGGCTGGCAAGCTCTTGTCGACGGGAACGCGCTTGCGTCCTATCCTGCTGACGGTTTTGCCCAGGGGTGGATCGTCGATCGTCCGGGGACACTCACCGTGCGCTATGCCGCACCGCCGATCTCGCTTTTGTGGGGCATCGTCGCCGCTGCGATCACCGCGGCGATCGCGATGGCATTCGCACGCCCGAAGCCCGAGACGACTGCTTGATTGATGCTTGACCGTTTTCGAGCGCTGAGCCGTCATTGGCCGATACTCCTACCGATCGCGTTCGAATGCGTTCTCTTCCACGCGTGGATCGGCAGCGGGCTCGTGATCGGCAGCGACTGGGTGCGCCGCAGCCAAGATGAACTGCTCTCGTTTTTCCCGTGGCCGCACGCATGGAGCGGCGCGCAGCAGATCGGCGAAAACCAAGAAGTCTACATGACGTCATTTCCCATCTTTGCGCTGTGCGGCCTGATCGCGAACCTGGGCGGCGGTTGGGAACTCGCGGAGCGGTTGTGCTACCTCTGGCCCTACCTCATACTCTCGGTGTGGGGCTCGTACGCGCTCGGTTACCGGCTCACGCGTTCGCCGCTTGCGTCGGCCGCCGGCTCGTTTATCTTCATCACCAGCACCTGGACGGTTGCGCTCGTCGAGCGCGGCGGCATTCCGTCGATCGTCGCGGCGGCGATCATCCCGTTCATCGCCATCGCAGCGCTGTCGTTCATCGATAAGCCGTCGCCGCGCAAAGGCGTGCTGTTGTCGGCGCTCTTCCTCGTGCAGATGACGTACGACTTGCGATACGTGTACATCGCGATCGTGCTCTGCGCGATCATCGGCATCGACCGTTTGATCCGGGATGGCTCGCTGCGTCGACTCCGCCTCGCCGTGCCGGGCATGGTCGCGGCAGCCATCGCGTTGCTGGGCTTCAACCTCTATTGGATCGTGCCGCAGATCGTCTCGCCCGCGCAAGCGCCGCCGGGCTATGGATCGACCTTCGACTACACGGTGACTTCGGCGTACATGTCGATGACGCACAGCCTCGCGCTGTTCAACGCATACTTCCACTGGGTGGCCGACGACTCGCCATTCCAGGCGGCGCCGGTCGATCCGTCGTTCTACTTCCTCCCGGTACTCGCGTTCCTCGGACTTGCGCTCTCGTGGCGGCGGCGCTGCACGCGCGCGATCGCGTTCGCCGCATTTCTCTGCATCTTGCTGGACTCGGGACCCAATCCGCCGCTCGGGCCGATCAACGTCTGGATCTATGCGCATGTGCCCGGCATGTCGCTGTTCCGCGACATCACGAAGTGGATGTCGCTGCACAGTCTTGCGTATGCGATCGCACTGACGCTCGGGTTGTCCTCGTTGTTCGCGATCTTGCGACGGCGCCTCGGAAAAGTGAACGCGCAACGCATGGCCGTCGCGACGCTCGTGGTCGTGACCGTCGGGTATACGTGGCTCATGCGCGATGCATTCAATCCGACGCGCTACCGGAGTTTCACATCCGAACCGCGCCCGGCAGACGTCGTGCAGCTCGAGAACTTCCTCGATAGCGGAGCCGATTTCTACCGCACGCTGGTGTTCCCGCGCGACATCGAGCCGATGCGCGCCGGCGAGCGCCATCCGTACGTCGAGGCGCAACAAGTGGCCAACGGGGCGGGATACGACGGTTTCCGCGACTACGATTCCGACTGGTCGTCGATCTTCTGGTTCTACTCGTCACCGTTCATACCGGACCTGATGCGCGAACTCAACATCCGCTACGTCGTGGTGCCTTATGACGACGATCGCATCGTCTACAAACTTGGTCTGACGTATACCGAGTTCAACGAGGCCATCGATTTTCTGCACTCGCGGCCATGGCTGAAGTTCGATCGTGTGATCGGACGCCATTACGTGTTCGAGGTCCGCAATTGGACACCGGTGCGCGGATTTATCGCGCCCGCGCCGGTCGTGCTCAACGGCAGCGGTGAATCGATCGACGCGTTGATGCGCACGCCGTTCTGGTCGAGCAGAGCGGCCGTGCTGCTCTCCGGGCAAAATCCGGACCCGAACCTGCTCGCAAAAATTCCGAACGTCATCGACGGCGCGCAGCTCGTGAACCGCGACGACTACAGCCCTGACGATTATGCGCGTGTCGTCGCGCAGCTCCACTCGTACACGGCATTCGCCGACGCTGCGCCGCTCGCGTATCGCGGTTTTGCGGCGACGACGTCGGCCATGACGTCGAACGTCAAGAATTGGCGCGCGCCAAAACTGTTCAACGTCGCATTTGCGACCCGCGCACCGGCGCGGACCGACATCAACCTGCTCTATTACGAGCCGCGCGAATTGCCGGGCGATGCGATGCGCGTCGACTTCCGGCAGGTCGCGACGATTCCGCACAAGGTCACGGAGTCTCGCGCGCCCGTCCTCTTCAACGACATCAGCGACGCGAACCAGCAATACTCGACGAACGCACCGGGCCTGATCGCGGTCGTGCCCAACGCGGGCGGCGTCGAGCTGAGCACCGATAAGGGCCTTGGCGCGGGCGCGTGGTTCGGTTTCTACGGCGTGGCGGGCACGATCACCGTGACGAACGCGATTCCCGTTGCGGAGCGCGGTGATCTGCTGCTGCCGGCATTCGTCTCCGCAACGCAACTGCCCCTGAGCGTCAAACTATCGCTCAACGGTCTCGTCACCGAGTTCACCGCTCCGCCGCGGTCCCTTGGCTGGCTGCTTGGCGGCGGTCAACCGATCGTGTTGCACGACGTCACCTTGTATCCCGGCACGAACAACATCCAGGTCACGCTCGGCCTCGACGACACCACCGGTGACCTTCGCAATCAAGTCACCATGCTGTTGCGCGGCGATCTGACGGTCTCACACCAACAGGCGCTGACCGCCACCGCCGATCAACGCCCGCTCGGCGTGACCGTCTTCCGCTCGCAAGAAGGGCTCGTGCTCTCTGCACAAGCCGACGCGCCGACAGAGATCGAGCAGCGCGCGGCCTATCCCGTCTTCGACCGGGTCGACATTCCGCTCGACGAAGAGCCATTTCTCGACATCGATTATCTCGCACCCGCGAATACGGTGATTCTGCAACTTGAGGTCACGCTGCGCAGACCGGCGGACGGCGCGCGATTCCGCTATCTCGAGAATCTCAATCCGTACGACACGCATTACTTCGGCGATATCCGGCTTGCGATCGGCAAAGCGCTCGACGCCGAATTCCGGCGCAGCCTCGACTTGCATCGCGACGACCCGGCATGGCTTCGCAAGCATCGCCTTGCGGATGAAGGTGACGGCGCCGCTGCGTACGAGATGACGGGCGTCTTCCTGACGATCGTCAAGCCGGCCGGCGCCGAGTCCGCCGGCGGCCCTGGCGGCCGCTTCGTCGCGCACCTCGGCAGCGCGAACCTTTCGATCGGGAGTCCGTGGATCGGCCCACGGGTGTCGGAGCGCGTCGCCGCGTCGGCCGACATGAGCGGGATCACGCTGTCGAACGGCATGAGCGTCGAAGGGATGCGGCTTTTGCAGTTGGTGCCCGACAAGCGCTTGCTGCAGCTGACGTTACAACTTGCCGATTCTCCACGCGCCGTGGATCCCGGGAACGGCTTGCTCGGCGATGAAGCGACGTTCTCGCTTGCCGACGGTTCGCAAATGCAAGGCGTGGTGACGCGCGAGTCGGGCGGCACGGTGACCATCGATTCGAAATCACGACGCTTCGCCGTGCAGCGCAGTGCGATCGTGAAGATCGTCGATGCGGCTCGCTACGTGTCGCAATCCGCGAAGGTGACCATTCCGATCGAAGCGCCGGCTGATGCGCACTATCTGCAACTGCTGATCTCGACGCCGCGCCAGCTCGAAACGCACATGCTGCTCGGTTTTTCCACTTCGTCGAACGGCAAAGTGAATGCCGTCGTGTTTCCGGGGCGCCAGCCGGATTACACGACGACCGAAGAGGCGATCCCAAATCAGTGGGTGACCACGCAACCTTCGCCGTTTGAAGTGCAATCCATCAAACTCGGCGAGCCGCGGGACTTTGCCGACATCGCGGCCGACTACGGCGCGGTGTGGACGCAATACCGCATCGATTTGCAGCAAGTGAAAGATTACCGGCTGCAGGGCAATCCTCGGGCAAAGCTCGTGCGCATCTACCTCACGTTCGACCCGCTTCCCGGCTTGTCGACGGCGAGCGGCCAACTCGCGCGCATCGCGATCGGCGGCGTCGAAGCGATCATGGGAAGCAAACAGCGACAGGCGCCCAACACCTTCCTCGGCCAATCCTCGATCACGCTCGATGAGACGCCGATGCACGCTGCGACGTTGCAAAAGCCTGCGGATGTAGAACTCTATACGGCGCAGGCGCCCTCGCTCGTCCTCCCTGCGGGCGTGCACGCGCTTGCGTCGCGATCGACGCCGCCGTGGCGCGTCGATGCCGCGCTCCTCTCGCAAGGAACGCCGAAGACGTTCGCAACGGCCGACCTTACCGGCTTCAGGATCGTGACGCCGACGGAGTACGAAGGCCGCGTCGATTCGCACGGCGGGCTGCTCGTCCTGACTGAAGCGTACGATCGAGGCTGGCAGCTCGCACTCGTCGCCGACGACTTCCACCCGACCGGCTTTGCGCTGCTCGACTACGTGCGCTTGCGAGCGGCGGCGATTCCGGCCGCCGATCATCATCCGGTGGACGATATGCTCAACGGCTGGTGGATGCCCGCAGGTAGACAGCACCTCGTCGCACTCTTCGTGCCGCAGGCGGCGGTCGAACTCGGCCTGCTCCTGACCCTGCTCTTCGTGGCAGGCCTGATCGCCGTGCTGCGCAGGTGGCCGTCATGGTGAACATTGCTCCGAATTCGAAGCGGCGATCCAATCTCGCGCGCAACGCGTTCATCGCATTCGTCGCGGCAGGCGCGCTGCTGCTCTTCGCTTCGGCGCGCGCGCA
Organism: Vulcanimicrobiia bacterium; assembly: GCA_025450855.1. GTDB lineage: Bacteria > Vulcanimicrobiota > Vulcanimicrobiia > Eremiobacterales > Eremiobacteraceae > JANWLL01. The sequence continues at coordinate 3,383 of JANWLL010000044.1, read as the reverse complement.
AAGCATCGCGCTGCCGGTCGCGGGCATGATCGCATTGTTGCTTCCCGCCCCCGCGTTGCTGTTGCGCCGCTGGCGCCGCCCGCCGCTCTATCTGCTAGTCGGCGCCATTTACGCCCTGCTCGCAGGCATCGTGCGATTGGCGGGCAATGACGTGACGACCATCGTCAGCACAGGCTTCGCGCTTGCCGCGTTCTTGCTGCTCGGCGCCGCGGTCGCGATCTCAACGCTGAGCGATACGGCCGCGGCCGCGCGCGCGAAGGCGGAGCTCGCGCCCACCGCCATCGATGCGTTTGTCGGGCAAGCGGTTTCGGCGCGCGGCTTGCGGATCGTGGCGTCGATCGCGTTCGGTCTTGCGCTGCTGGTCGCGATTTCCGCCGGGGCGCCGGGATTGGTCTGGGGCTCGCACGCAATCGGGCAACTCGCGACGCTAGCCGCACATCCGGCGTTGGGCTGGTCATGGGGCACGCTGGTCGCGTTAGACGGCATCGCGGGTGGGATCTTGGTGTATCTCATCGCGTCCAGGCTGGGCGCGAGTTTGCCCGCCGGCGTCATCGCAGGGTTGCTCTGGGCGACATGCCCTGCGCGTGAGTGGCCGCTATCGTTGACGCTCGCCCCAACATTTCTCATCCCGGCGTTCTGCTGGGGAATGATCGCATCCGTCGTCGGGCGCCAATCAGTACTAGGGCGAGCATCGCTCGCCCAACTCACACTCACCGTGGCTGGTGCCGCATTGTTCCTCGCGACGCTGTTCGCGCCGGTCGAAGCCATCGCGATGCTCGCGATCGGTGCAGCGCTGACGCTCGCCGACCCTGACACCCGCGACCGCTTACGACGCCACGTGTTCTTGTGGGTTCCGTGGGCCGTCGCTGCGTTCGCGTACGTCGCGATCTTCTCGCAGCGCGTCGCCGCGTCGCTTTCGGCGTCAGGCGCAATGCTCGGTTCGCCCGATACCATCCGGGGCTTGGCCGGCGACGGATCACCGCCGTGGGAGGCAGCGGTGCCGGCGTCGATGCTTGCGCCGTTGTTCGCCGCCGAACATCATGCAGGTGTGGTTCTCGCGCTGTGCATCTCGCCCGGCATCGCCTTGATCGCGCTTGCGCTCGCCTTTGCAATTCTACGGCCGGGCGCACGCGAGTTCGCGCTCGCGAAGGCGGCGGCGCTCGGTCTTGTGTTTTCGCTGTACGCGGCGCTACCGTCGCAATGGAACGGCGTCGCATTGCCGACGCCGGCGGCCGCGCTCGCGGCGCTGGTGCCCAGCTTCGCCGGCATCGCACAGGCTGGGCTTGGCATCAGTCTGTTCTGCGCACTCCTCGGCGCGCTCGCGCTCGACAAACTGTTCGCGCAACCGGCAGGGCCTTGGCGCACGGTCAGTACGGGATTCGTGGCGCTCGCGATCGTCATCTCCGTGTTGCCGGTCGGCCCAGGTGCGTCACGCGTCAATTCGTCCCAGACGATCGCCGCTGAAATGTGGGCGGCGCAAAACCCGGACGGCGGCTCGATCGCATACTATCCGATGACGGATGCGGCAACGCCCCGCGGCGCCGAACTCGCGTATGTGGAATCGATCGCGCGAGCGAACGTCATCGATCTGCATTTATCGGCGGCCGAACGAGCGTCGCTCGCCGATATCTCCGGCCCGGGCGTGGCCGCGAGATTGCGCGCGCGCGGCGTTCGCGTGGTCATCGTTGAGGAACGAGCCTACGGCGATCCGCTGGTCACACCCGCGCTCGCGAGCTGGATCTGGCTGCCCGGCGACCTGCGCACCGCGCGCACGCAAACACCGCAAGTCCCGAACGAGCTGTCGCCGATCCAAGCGTTTGACGACGGTGCGATCGTCGTCTACAAGCTCTGAGGGCGACGGTTCGATGATCGGCGAAGCAACGACCGGATGAGCGCCAGCGTCCCCAAATTCACCTTCATCGTTCCGGTCCGAAACGAAACCGCGCGGATCGATCGTTGCCTCGCGTCGATCCGCGGCCAAGAGTACCCGGCGGACAAGATAGAGATCATCCTGCCCGATCAGGGCTCGACCGACGATACGCGCGAGAAAGCGAGAGGCTATGGCGCGCTGGTCACGGAGAATCCAGCGCAGCGCGCGATCTTCAGCATGCCGGCTGCATTTCGCCAGGCGACCGGCGATCTGATCTGCGTGATGGCGGCCGACAACGTGGTCCGGCCCTCGTTCGCGCGCCGGATGGCCGAGCCGTTCGAAGATCCGTCGGTTCGCTTCGCGTTCGCGCACGTGACCGACGACCGCCCCGACTACGCGCTTACCACGCGTTACTTCAATCGCTTCACCGACCCGTTCAACCAATTCATGTATGGAGCGGCGTGCAACTCGCGCGAGTTCCACAAAGCGTACGCGCCGCTGCGCACGACACCGAATTTCGCGCTTTACCGCTTTCCACCCGAGCGGCCGCCATTGCTCGCGATCGCGCAAGGTGCCGTCATCCGCGCACCGTTCTCCATGCCCGATGGCTATGAAGACGACGTCGGCGTCGTGTTCGACATGATCGCGAGCGGCGCCGTGATGGCGTGCGTGGACTCGCCGCTGGTGGATCACTACACCACCACAGGTCTCTTCGATCTCCTGCATAAATTCCAGCCGCGCATCGCCAAGAATTTCAAGCCCGCGTCGTCGCTGCGCTGGCGCGACCGCTACGTGCCGGCCGATCGCCGGCGCAGGCGATCGATCTGGCCGCTGTACGCCATCAGCGTCGTGCCGCCGACATTCGTCGCGCTCTGGCGCGCATTGCGCGACCGCGAGCCGCTGTGGCTGTATCATCCTATCATCGGCTTCGCATTTGCATGGATCACGGCAGTCGAGGCCTGCAAAAATCTCGGCGACGCACTCGATCTGCTCTTCAATCGACACTCGACGCCGGCCGGCGAGACGTCCAAGGAGTGAACGTCCTCTTCCTTAATTGGCGCGATCCAGAACATCCGCGCGCCGGCGGCGCGGAATATCTCACCCACGGCATCGCGCGCCGGCTCGTGGAGCGCGGCCATCGAGCCACCTGGTTCGCCGGCGCATTTCCGGGCGGCGCGCCGGAGCGCGAACTCAACGGTGTGCGGATCGTGCGCCAGGGAAGCGCGGCGACGGTCCGCGTGCATGCCATGCGACGTTATGCTTCGCTTGGCGACTTCGACGTCGTGGTGGACGAGATCAACACGCTTCCGTTTTTCGCACCGCTCTACGCGCGCAAACCGGTGGTCACCTTGATCTGCCAATTAGCGCGCGAGGTGTGGTTCTTCGAGGCGCCGTGGCCCATCGCTATCGCGGGCTACCTTGCCGAACCGGCGTATTTGCAGGTCTACCGCCGGTGTCCAGTTCTGACGATTTCAGAGTCGTCGGCGCACAGCATTCGACACATCGGCCTTCG
>JANWLL010000043.1 GCA_025450855.1 Vulcanimicrobiia bacterium | reverse complement strand
GGGCGGCGGCGCCGCGCGCCACAGCGTTGAACATCCCTTCGCCCTTCAGATTGCGCAGCGCGACGTACACCTTGCCGCGCAGCGTGAGGCCGCGCTCGCAGATATAGCGCCGGACGATCTCGCCGCCGAACTCTTCCTTGAACGCATTCACCTTGAGCAGCTCGGCGTCGGTCTTGCCGTGATACCAGCCGCCGAGATCGAAGATCGGGATACCCGCCTCCTTGAACGCGAGGATATCTCGCCACGTCTGAAAGCGGTGCGCCCGTCCGATCATCTGGCGCTCGGCTTTATCATCGCGGAAAAAAGCGATCGAGTGGAGCTGGCGCGCTCGCTGCAGGGTGCGGTAGTTCGCGTGCCATGCGAGCTCGCGCCCGTCGCTCGTTCGTACGAGCGAGAGATCGAGGACGCCGGATTTCGCATACGTCGTCGTCAGCTCGCGGTCGAGCGGCGCGAGACCCTTGTGTGACGCGAGGTCGTCATACGCGGCGAAGAAACGGCCGACTTGAGCGCCGTCGCACGGGAAGAAGCGTTCGTAGACCACCTCGCCGCCCTCCGCGCAGCGCCGGATCTGCCGGCGCGCTTCGGGCCTTAGCTTCGCGAACAACGCGTCTTCGCTCGCGCTCAGATCGAATTCTATCGTGTTGAACTCGACGCAGCGATAGCCGGCGAGAGGTTCGAGGACGTGGAAGACTTCGTGGACGTCGACGCCGCGGCGATCGTCGCGAGCATCGAACCACTCCTCGCCTCGGACGACGAAGCGCCTGCGGTATGTGAGCAACCTGGGACTCTTAGCTTGGCGGGGCGCCGGGCCGCGCCGGCGACGGCGACGGCGATGGAGCGCCGCCGATCGGGGCGAACGTCGGCGCGACGATGGGCGCCGGCGTGACCGCGAAAGGCATCGGTGTCACGGGAGCGTAGGCGGGCGCCGGCATCGGCGTCACGGCCAGCGCCGTCGGAGCGGTCACAGGTATCTGCTTGTACGAGATCGGCACGCGCACGGGGTGCGTCGAAAACCGCGTCGTCGTGACGTTGACGGTCGGTGCCTTGGCGGACGGCGCCTGCGCAAAACCCGCGAGCTTCGCGGGGGCCGGTCCTGGCGTGATCGACGGGAGCGGACGCGGCTGACCGAGGTTCGGGAACATGACCGTCGGCGAAGGGTAGAAGCTGTTGAGGTGCAGCCGCTGGGTGACGAGCCAGTACACGCCGATGATGACGAAGAGGAAGAGGAAGCCGGATATCATGAGTTGGCGCATTACCCACATTGTACGGTCGAAACGCGCGCTTCACCTAGGCGTGTTCGACCCATAGCACGGGCCGTTCGACCCTCTCAGCACGGGAGGCATGGACCGCTCGGCGGGCCAATCGCCACCTCAACGCTATCATGATCCATCGTCTTCCAAAGGCGCTCCGCATCGCGGTCAACCGGCGTCGCCTGCCGCGGCGCGCGTTCGACGCGCTCGTCGCCGACCTGAACCCGACGCTTCGCGTCGACCCCGGGATCGAAACGGCCATCGATGCCGGCATCGGGTGGCTTGCCCGTGCGCAAGACGAGTCGACGTCGCATGACGGCGGCGTCTCGAAACATTTCAGCCTCATCTCCGGCTGGGGAAGCTCGTACCCGGAGACGACGGGCTACATCGTGCCGACCGCCATCAAGTTCGCGCACTTGCGCGACGATCCGTCGCATGTCGAACGCGCGCGGCGCATGCTCGACTGGCTCGTCTCGATCCAGCAGCCCGATGGATCGTTCCTCGCAGGTGCGATCGGATCGCGCCACGCGGTGCCGACGACGTTCAACACAGGCCAGATCCTTATCGGGCTCGCTGCAGGCGTCGTCTCGTACGGCGAGCGCTACTTGCCCGCGATGCGGCGCGCGGCGGATTGGCTCGTCGAGGTGCAGGACACGGACGGCGCGTGGCGCGGGCATCAGTCGCCGCTCGTGCGGCCCGGCCCCAAGGCGTACGACACGCACGTCGCGTGGGGATTGTTCGAAGCGGCGCGCATCGATTCTCATCGCGGTTACGGCGAAGCCGGCTTGCGCAACGTGCGCTGGGCGCTCGGCCTCCAGACCGATAACGGTTGGTTCGAGCAATGCTCGATCAAGAACCCCGAAACGCCGGCGACGCACACGATCGGCTACGCACTGCGCGGCGTCCTCGAAGCGTTCGCCTATAACAAAGACGCGTCGCTGCTCGCGGCGGCGCGCAAGACCGGCGACGGCTTGTGGCTCGCGATGAAGCTCGGCGGCTTTCTTCCCGGCCGCATCGATCGGAATTGGCGTGGGGTCACAGATTGGTCGTGCCTCACGGGCCAGGCGCAAAACGCGACGAACTGGATGCTGCTCTGGAAGCACACGCACGACGCGCGTTACCTCCATGCAGCGTTCGCCTCGAACCGCTTCGTCCGCTGGACGCTCGACGTCGACGGCGACCGAGATATCCGCGGCGCGGTGAAAGGCTCGTATCCGATCGACGGCGAGTACGATCCGTGGGTCTATCCGAATTGGGCGACCAAATTTTTGGTCGACTCGTGCATGCTCGAGGCGGAGGTCCGCCGTTCGCCGTCGCTCGCGACGGGCGGCTGACGCGGCATGCCGGGAATCGTCGTGGCCGCCGGGCGGCGAGCAGCCGATGCGCTCGCCGCGATGACGAGAGATGGGTATACGCAGCAGACGTTCGTGCCGGAACGCGCAGCCGATGGCCTCGTCGCCGGCGCCGCCGCGTACGCGGCATACCCGCTCGCCGTCGCGAGAAGCGCCGGTTGCACGGCCGTCCTCGAGGGCGCGGCGTACGGCGAACAACCGGCGGACGTCGATCGGATGCTCGCTGGACTTGCGCGCGCGTTCGCAGACGATGCCGGCGCGGCTCGCGCGCTGGCCGAGACTTGGGCGGCTAAGACCGACGGCGATTTCGCACTGCTCGTCGTCAAGGACGATGGGTCATCCGCACTCGTCGTCAACGACCGGCTCGGCAGGCTGCCTTTATATATGGCGGCGCGCGACGGCGACGCGGCCATCGCGCGCGAGATCAAAGGCGTGCGCGCCGCGTGCGGCGTCGGAGACGTCGATCGTCACGCGCTCGCGCAGATGCTGCTCTTCACGTTCCCGCTGGGCTTTCGGACGCTTCATACCCACATCTCGCGCGTGCCCGAGGCGTCATCCGCGCTCATCGACTGCGATGGTCGCGTCGACGTCCGTCAATATCACCGCTGGGATTTTGAGGCGCTGCACGGCAGCGGCGTGGCTCCGGACGCGCGCGAACTCGCAGAGCGATTCGCCGAGCGTACGGCGTCGATCGTCGACTGGGGTCGCGGGCGCAACATCGTCCTCGGCTTGAGCGGCGGGCTCGACAGCAGAGCGGTCGCGGCCGCGCTGACGCGCGCGAAAACGCCGTACGCGTCGCTCACGTTCACCTCACGCCGGAAGAAGGCCGCCGAAGAGACCGACACGTCGAAGCAGATCGCGAGCACGCTCGGGATCCCATGGGAAGCGCTCGTCCTCGCGCCGCCGACTTGGGAAGACGAGCGTGCGATGGCGGCGATGCGCGACGGCACGAGCAACGTCGCGCTCTCGTTCCTCGCGGAGTATTTCCGCCACCTCGAGCGGCGCTTCGGCTCGAGCGCGCTCCACTTCACGGGCGACGGCGGCGACCGCGCGTTGCCCGACCTGCTCGCCGAAGTCCCGATCGCCGATCGCGAGCACTTCCTGGAATACCGGCTGAGCAACGCGCTGTGGAGCGTCGCGGAAGCGGCGTCGCTCGTCTGTTTGTCGCGCGACGAAGTCGTCGATTCGATCCGTTCGCACTTCGCGTCGTACCCCGAGCGGGATGCTTCGTTTCACAACGTGCGCTTCATGATCTCCGACTGGGCGATGAACCGCCTGTTCTGCGGCGAAGACCGCAACCGGTCGTTCCTCTGGAACGCGACGCCGTTCTACGCGCAGTCGTTCTTCGAGGCGGCGATGCGCGCGCCGCTGCGCCGCAAACGTCACTACGCGCTTTACGCCGACGTCCTGCGCGCGCTCGACCCTCGCCTTGTCGGGATCGCGAAATCGAATTGGGGCCACGCGGTCGATTCGCCGCTCGTCAAGCTGACGGCGTGGCGCGATGCGATCGGTTCGCGCTTCGCGCTGGCCGCGAAGCGAGGGATGGGATCGCGAAGTGACGGCGCTCACGGGGAGTACGGCACCGCCGCGCGCAATCCGGAATTCGCCGAACTCGCGCGGCGTTTCGAAGGCCCAGGGTTCGATCGCGAGCGGCTTGCGAGGATCTCTCGGCGAGGTCTAGACAAGCTTCAGTACAACATGCTGGCGACAGCGCTGCTCTACGTGAGCGGCGTTTGGAGTCAGCCACACGACCTTTTTGGGGTCCGTCCCGTTTAGCGATGCGAGGAACCGCCAATCGGGCCAAAATCGCGGTCACGCTTGCACGCATCGAGCGGTCGAATTATGGGGACAGAACCCAAGTGGGGGTTGGGCCTTTAGGCCCTTGATGCGTCTCCGCGCCGACGCCTACCATTGTGGCGTAGCCGCGACGACGTTATGACGTAGATTCGTGGGAAATGAGTTCATTGTCCGCCACTGAGCACGCTTTACCCCTGACGCTGAGCCGCGCAAAGCCGCAGCCGGCGCCGATCCTCTATTCTCGGGGTTGGGCGTTTTCGCTCGTCGCCCTCGATATCGTCATGCTTTTCGCCGCCTCGGCGTTCGGTCTCGCGGTCGCCTATCGGACGTGGAGCCCGGCGGTCCTTTGGCCGGCCTTCAGCCATGCGTCGATCATCTTCGTCTGCATCTGGCTCATCTTGTTCGAGCGCTTCGGCATGTACAAGCGCTCCTTCGCTCTGTCGGTCAAGGACGAGTTCTACTACACGGTCGCGGCGCTCATCCTAGGCGTCCTGCCGCAGCTCGCGCTCTACACGCTCGTGCCCGAGATTCCGATCTCTCGGCTCGGCCTCCTCGCTTCGGCCGGTTTTGCTATCGTCGCCGTCGGCGGCGCGCGCGCGCTTGCTCACGGATTGCGCAACGCGGTGCGCGCGCACCGTCCGCGTCGCATCGCGATCGTCGGCGCCGGATCGCGCATCGGGCTCGTCGCCGAGTCGCTCAACATCATCGACGGCACCGAAGTGCTGCGCCTCGACGTCGCCGACATCGACGCCACGGTCAAATCGATCAACCTCGGCGAAGACGCGCCGCTCGACGACATCGATTGGTTCAGAGCCGCGAAGGCCTGGGGCTGCGACACGCTGCTGCTCACCGAAGTTCTGCCGCCGCACGTCATGCCGCACATCCTCGAAGTCGCCGCGCAGCGCCACATCAAAGTCGCATTCGCGCCGCCTCGCGTCCAGTGCCACGCGTACTCGCTGACGCTGACGACAGACGGCCACCAAGCGCTCATCGTGCCCTCGCAGCTGCGCGCGTGCACCCCTTCCGCCCGCCTGTTGAAGCGGCTGCTCGATCTCAGCCTCGCGGTGCCGGCGGCCATCATCTTCATGCCGATCATGGCGCTCGCCGCGCTCGCGATCTGGCTCGAATCCGGTTCGCCGATCCTCTTCCGCCAACAGCGCGTCGGACGCGGCGGCAAGACGTTCGACATCTTGAAGTTCCGGTCGATGAAGCCGGACGCAGAGTCGTCGACCGGCCCCGTCTGGGCGAGCGAACGCGACGATCGCACGACGAAGGTCGGCGCGTTCCTGCGCCGCACGAGCATCGACGAGCTGCCGCAGCTCTTCAACGTGATGTTCGGCGAGATGTCCGTCGTCGGGCCGCGGCCGGAGCGCCCCGTGTTCGTCAACGAGTTCCGCCGGCTGCTGCCGCGCTACGACGAGCGCCACCTCGTGCGGCCGGGCATCACCGGTTGGTCGCAGGTGAACATGCGGCGCGTCCTCCAGCCGACCGAGGCGGGCGAGAAGCTGAGCTACGATCTCTTCTACGTCGAGCACTGGTCGCTGTTCATGGATATGTCCGTGATCTTCAAGACGGCCGTCGAGTTCTTGTTCCACCGCGCGGCGTGAGTGCACCCACGCGCCCGACGAGCGCGTTTTCAGTCGACGTGGAGGACTACTTCCACGTCGAAGCATTTTCACAGGACGTGCCCCGCGACGCTTGGACCACGTATCCGTCGCGCGTCGTGCGCAACACGACGACGCTTCTCGATCTGCTCGACCGTTATCATGTCCGCGGCACGTTCTTCATCCTCGGCTGGGTGGCGCAGCGCGAACCCGGTCTCGTCCGTGAGATCCGCGATCGCGGCCACGAGCTCGGTTGCCATAGCATGCTGCACCGGCTCATCTACCGGCTGAGCGCGCACGAGTTCGAAGAGGACACGAAAGCGGCGAAAGACGCGATCGAGCAGGCGGCCGGCAAGGAGATCGGCGGCTACCGTGCGCCGACTTTCTCGATCACGTCGAAGTCGCTTTGGGCGCTCGACGTGCTCGCGCGCTGCGGCTTCCGATTCGACTCGAGCATCTACCCGATCACGCACGACAACTACGGCATGCCCGGCTCGCCGCGCGCGCCGTACGCGATCGCGGCGGACACGGGCGCCGGCGGCAGCGCTCGCGTCGCCGAATTCCCGATATCCGCGTTTCGCATGCTCGGCCGCGACCTGCCTGTCGCCGGCGGCGGCTACCTGCGCATGCTGCCGTGGTGGTACAACCGAGCCGGCATCGACCGAATCCTCGACGAGCAGCGCCCTGCGATGGTGTACGTCCATCCATGGGAGATCGATCCCGAGCAGCCGCGCATCAAGACGCGGCTTCGCTCGCGACTTAGGCACTACACGAACCTCGGCGGCATGCAGGCTCGGCTCGAGCGTTTGTTGGAACGATATGCGTTCGCGCCGGTCGGCGAGGTCCTCGCGCAGATGCCGCTTGCCGACTATCGGATCGATCGCGAGCGCGGCGCGCTCGTCGCCACCGCCTGAACGACACAGGACCCGCTTTGATGATCGAAGGTGCCTCCGGCTCGACGAGCCGAGCGCGCGGGCGCGCCGACCTGCCGCAGCGCGCGCTCGACGAGCTCGCTCGCGACAAGCGCGGGCTGCCCGCGACCGATCCGGGTTTGGACGCCGCGATCGATGCGAGCGCCGCGTGGCTGAGCCGCGCGCAAGATATGTCGGCGACGAATGATGGCGGCGTCGCCAAGAATTTCAGCCTCAAACATGGCTGGGCGTCGTCATACCCCGAGACGACCGGTTACATCGTCCCATCGCTCATCGCGTACGGCGATCTCAGAGGCGATCCGTCGTTTGCGCAGCGCGCAAAGCGGATGCTCGATTGGCTCGTGTCGATCCAGTTCGAGAGCGGTGCCTTCCAAGCCGGACAAGTCGGCGCGAAGCAGCTCAAGCCGGTGACGTTCAACACCGGGCAGATCCTCATCGGACTCGCGAGCGGCGTCGGGCGCTTCGGCGATGTGTATCGCGCGCCGATGCGCAAAGCAGCGGACTGGCTCGTCGCGACGCAAGCCCCCGACGGCGCGTGGCCGCACAACCAATCGCCCATGGTGGCGCAAGCCGGTCCTAAGGCGTACGACACGCACGTCGCATGGGGATTGATCGAGGCAGCGCGCGTCGAGCCGGGGCGCGGCTACGGCGAGGCGGCTTTGAGGAACGCTCGGTGGGCCCTTGGCGTCCAAACTTCGAGCGGCTGGTTCGACGACTGCTCGATAAAGAATCCGGCGACGCCTGCGACGCACACGCTCGGGTACGCGTTGCGCGGATTGCTCGAGGCCCACGCGTACGAACCTGACGACGCGATACTCGCGGCTTCGCGCCTGTCCGCGGATGGTCTGCTCGGCCAGCTGAGTCCGGATGGTTTCTTGCCCGGGCGTCTCGACCGCAACTGGCGGCCCGCCGCGCGCTGGTCATGTTTGACGGGCACGGTGCAAAACGCGACCAACTGGATGATCATGTGGCGCTTCACCGGCGACGCGGTCTATCTCGAAGCAGCTTTTTCTGCGAACCGCTACGTCCGTCGGACGATGCTCATCGCCGGCGATCCGGATGTCGTCGGCGCGGTCAAGGGTTCGTTCCCGGTCGACGGTGCGTACGACCCTTGGGAGTATCCGAACTGGGCCGCCAAGTTCGCACTCGATTCGTTTTTGCTCGAGCGCGAGATCCGCAGGGCGTCCGTTACCCCATTCACCCCGAACGCGCGACCTCGGGGCTAAGGTCGCCAGGACCAAAGCCCTTTCACCTGCGAGTCACACGCGGGTTATGATTGGCGCGGAACCGCAAACCGCACACTCTTCATTGGTAAACGCCATCATATGATGAACTTCGCGATCACGCTCGTCCTCGCGACCGTCCTGACCGGTGTCAGCTTTTCGAACGGGTCTCCGCTTCCGGGCGCGGCTCCGCACTCGTTCTACGGCAGGCCGGCTTTTCCGGCGAAAGCGCCTTCGCACCGTATCACGATCGGCGTCCTCGACCAGACGTCGACCGCGGTCTACGTCCGCAACGCCGCACCAGGATCGCGCGTCGACGTTTACGCGAACGGCACGTGGATCGGATCCGCGATCGCTCGCGGTCCGGTCACTCGGGTGCCGATCCGCCACGCGCTTGCGCCGCGCGCGCGGGTATGGACGCAGATCCGGACGCGCACCTCGTCGATGACCGTCATCTCGCATGACGGGGTCCAGATCGACGAGCCGACGTTCCACTACGACTCGTTGCGGACCGGATGGGATCCGTACGAATCGACGCTGACGACCGGCAACGTCAACCCATCGACGTTCGGCCAGCTTTGGTCGCAGCACGTCGACGGCAACGTCTATGCACAACCGCTTTATCTCGCGAACGTCACGATGCCTGATACGACCATCCACAACGTGCTCTACGTCGCGACCTGCAACGACACGCTGTACGCCTTCGACGCGGACACCGGTGCGACGCTATGGATAGACGCGTTCACTAATCCGGCGCACGGCATCGTCGCGGTGCCGGCGACGAACGTGAGCAACCACAACGTCTGGCCGACGATCGGGATCGTCGGTACGCCCGTCATCGACCGCGCGGCGAACGCGCTCTTCCTCATCACCGACATCAAGATCGTCAGCGGGTCGACGGCCACGCTCGAGCACCAGCTCCATTCGATCGCGCTCGACACCGGCGTGGAAAACGAGAACAGCCCGGTCGTCATCTCGGGCCAGGTCGCGATGTCGGACGGCGAAGCGGCGACGTTCGTATCGAGGGCGCAGCTGCAGCGGCCCGGTCTGCTCCTCGACAACGGAATGGTATACATCGCCTTCGGATCGCACGGAGACAGCCTTCCGTCGATCAGCCGCGGCTGGGTCTTCGCCTACGACGAAGTCTCGCTCGCGCAGACCGCGATCTACACGACAGAACCGGATCCCGCGTCCGAGTTTCTCGCGACGATCTGGATGGCCGGCTTCGGCATCGCTGCAGACCCGAACGGAAATCTTTACGTCTCGACCGGCAACGGCGGGTTCGACGGCAACGAAGGCGGAGCGGATCTCGGCGACTCGGTGATCGAACTGCGGCCCAACCTAACGCTAGCGAGCTGGTTCACGCCCGGCGCGATCCGCACCGAGCCTAAAAAGGATCTCGGCAGCGGCGGCGTCATGGTCATTCCGGATCAGCCCGGCGCGACGATCCCTCGGCTTGCGGTCATGGCGGGCAAGACCAAGAACATCTATCTCATGAACCGCGATTCGCTCGGCGGGTACGCGACGTCGCTGCCCGACCACGTCGCCCAAGTCGTGCGCGGCGGCGCGGGTACGGCCGACAAAGGAGTGCATGGGGGTCCGGCATACTTCGCGGGTCCGGGCGGCCAGTTCGTCGTGTTCGCCGGCAACCAGGACTTCCTGAAAGAATACGCGCTCGTCACCGCGCCGAACCCGCATCTCGTACTCGCGGCCCAGTCGACGAACATCTTCCCCGGTGAGGGCGGCTCGATGCCCGTCGTGTCGTCGAACGGCATGCTGCCCGGCACGGCGATCATTTGGGCGACGACGCGGCCCGATGACATCTCCCAGACACCGATAACACTTCGGGCATATGACGCTTCGAATCCCGCGAACATGCTTTTCGAAGCGCCGATCGGCTTCTGGCAGAACGCGAAGGGCAACCCGTACCTGACGCCGGCCGTCGCCAACGGCAAGGTCTTCGTCGGCGGGGCGGCCAGCGTCACCGCGTTCGGGCTCACTGGGCTGAAATGACCAATTTTCGGGCACTGCCGGGGGAGCCCGGCGCGGACCGACGAACTTCGCTGCCAGAAAGAGGATAGCGCTATGAAACTTCGCTGGGAAAGACCGGATTTCGAGCACGTCACGCTCGGCGCGGAAGTCACCGCGTACATGGGGAGCACGAGACTTCCAGAGTGACCTGATGCAGCTGCACGTGCTGGGCTCCGCCGCGGGTGGCGGGGTCCCGCAGTGGAACTGCGGTTGCAAGAATTGCACGGCAGCCAGAGCACATCGGCTGCCGCAGCGCACTCAGGCTTCGCTGGCCGCATCCGCGGACGGCAAAGCGTGGGTGCTTTTCAATGCCACAACGGATATCCGCGCTCAACTCAACTCCGATCCCCTGCTGGCGCCGCGATCCTCGCGCGCGACGCCGTTCGGCGCGATCTTCCTGACGGACGCGAACCTCGACCACTGCGCGGGGCTGCTCGATTTCCGTCAGGCCGGTGAGCTCGCTATATACTCGACACAGGCGGTCCGCGAGACGCTGTTGCGCAACGAGATCTTCGCACCGTTTTCGCGCCCCCCGCGGGCTTGGCACGTCATCGACGATGAGCCGGTCGATATCTGCGAGCTCCGCATCTCGGTCATCCCCGTCAAGGGCCTGCTACCGTCGTACGCGGGCAGCGCATCGATGCCGGGTGCCGCATCAGCCTATTTGGTCGAGGACCTGCGCGGTGCTCGGGTGCTCTACGCACCGATATTCGCATCAGTCGACGACAAGCTCGCGAGTACTGCGGCCCGGTGCGATGCCGCTTTCTTCGATGGTTCGTTCTGGAGCGACGGCGAGCTGATCGCGCTCGGACTCGGCACGCGGACCGCGACGATGATGGGGCATCAGCCTGTCGCGGGGCCGGAGGGTTCGCTGGAAGCGCTGCGAGCATGTCCGTGTCCGCGCCGCCTCTACACGCACGTGAACAACTCGAATCCGATGCTCGATCCCGCGAGCAGCGAGGCGAAACAGCTCGAAGACGCGGGCTTCGAGGTCGTATCGGACGGTACCGTGATCGAGCTGCCGGAAAAGGTTCGCGCCCGTGCTTGACCGAGACGCGTTCGTCGCCCGGCTCAAACGGGTCGGCGCCGAGCGCTACCACGACAAGCACCCGTTCCAGGTGATGATGAACGCGGGGGCGCTGTCGCCGGACAAGCTGCGGATGTGGGCCGCGAACAGATACTACTACCAGAAGCGCATCCCGAGCAAAGACGCCGCGATCCTCTCGACGCTGCCGACGCGCGAGATGCGCCGCCGTTGGATAAAACGCATCACGGATCACGACGGCACGCTCGAGAACGGCGGCGGCGGCTTCGAGATGTGGATCGCATTGACGCATGCGGTCGGTCTCGACGAGGCCGACGTACGTTCGGAGCGGTTCGTCCAGCCGGGAACGCGGTTCGCCGTCGACGGCTACGTGACGTTCGCGCGCACGCAGCCGTGGCTGCCGGCGGTCGCGTCGTCGCTCACCGAACTTTTCGCGCCGGCGCTCATGACCGAGCGCCTCGCCGCGCTGCTCGAGAAGTACCCATGGGTCGACCCGGCGGGTCTTGCATATTTCCGCGCGCGGATCGAGATCGCGCCGCGCGACGCGGAGTACGCGCTCGATTGGGTGTGCGAGCATGCGCGGACCGATGAAGCGCAGGCCGCGTGCATCGACGCGTTGCGCTTCAAGTGCGACGTGCTCTGGGCGGTGCTCGACGCGACGCAAGCCGCGTGCGGGATCGCGTCGAAATGAGCGCCGGACCTGCCGGACCTGTCCGCCTCGCGCGGGGCGTGCGCTTCCGGCGCTTGCCGGACGGAGCCGGCGTTCTCCTCGTGCCGGAAGGAGTCGTCAATCTGAGCCAAAGCGCTGCCGCGATCGCAGAGCTGATCGACGGCGAACGATCGTCATCGGACATCGCCGCCGCGCTGACGCAGACGTTCGACGCGCCGCGCGCGACGATCGAAGCCGACGTCGATGAGATGCTCGCGCGTTTTGCCGGCAACACGTGGCTCGATGACGGAGTGCGTAACTGAGATGGACGCCCCGAAGCCGCTTTCGATCCTCGCCGAGCTGACGTATCGCTGCAACCTGCAGTGCCCTTATTGCTACAACCCGCTCGATCTGCAAGCGTATCGCACCGAGCTGCCGGTCGACGTGTGGACGCGGGTCATCGATGAAGCGGCCGGCCTCGGCGTGCTCCAGGCGCATTTCTCGGGCGGCGAGCCGACACTGCGCGCGGATGACCTGATCGCGCTCGTCAAGGCTGCGCGTACGCGCGACCTGTACACGAATCTCATCACGCAAGGGACGTTCCTATCGGACGACCTCATCGCGCGCTTGGAAGAGGCGGGGCTCGACCACGTCCAGCTCAGCCTCCAGGCGTCGCATGCGGATCTCGCCGATTCGATCGCCGGCGCGACGGTTCACGAGAAGAAGATGGACGCGCTCCGTCGCGTCGCGAAGAGCGGCATGGCGGTGACGCTCAACTGCGTCCTCCACCGAGCGAACATCGACGACGTCGATTCGATCATCGCGATCGCCGAAGCCGCCGGTGTCCGTCGCGTCGAGCTCGCCAACGTCCAGTTCTACGGTTGGGCGTTGCTCAACCGCGGAGCGCTCATGCCGACGCGCGAGCAAGTCGAACGTGCGGGCGCAGCCGTCGCCGTGGCTCGGCGGCGCCTTGCGGGCAAGGTCGAAATCGATCACGTGCTCGCCGATTACTACGAGCGCTTTCCCAAACCGTGCATGGACGGCTGGGGCCGGAAGTTCATGACCGTCGCACCGGACGGCCGCGTGTTCCCATGCCCGGCGGCGCCGGCCGTGAAGGGCATGCGGTTCGAAAGCGTCCTCGAGCGCTCGCTCGCTGACATTTGGGGTTTTTCAGAATCGTTCAACGCATATCGCGGCACCGGATGGATGCCGGAGCCGTGCAAGTCGTGCGATCGGCGCGAGGTCGACTGGGGCGGCTGCCGCTGCCAGGCGTTCTTGCTCGCCGGCGATGCGGCGCTGACCGACCCCGCTTGCTCGCTGTCCCCCCATCACCGGCTTGTCGAAACCGCGGTCGCGGCCGATGAGCGGACACCGGGATGGACGCCGCGGAGGATGAAGAGCGCGCTATGAAGCCGGATTCCGTCAGGGCGACCACCGTGTGCGCGATCATCGCATCCGCATGCGTCGCCGCCGCGTGCGGTGCGGGCGGCGGCGGTACCGCTACCCCGTCGTTGCCGCTCGGCCGGCCGTCGCCGCTGCCATCGGCATCCGCCGGCCCGCTTCCGTCGCCGTCGGTGAACCCAGCGCTGAAGATCCAACACGTCGTCATCATCGTGCAAGAGAACCGCTCGTTCGACAACATGTTCAACGGTTTTCCCGGCGCCGACACCGCGCAGAGCGGAAAGATGAGCAACGGGCAGACGGTTCAGCTCACCTCGATCCATCTCGACCAAGGCTACGACCTGCGCCACCGGCACTTCACGTGGTGGATGTCGTGGGACCAGGGCAAGATGGACGGATTCGACATCGACCGCTCGCCGGGCAATTCGCCTACCTTCCCGTACCAATACGTCTCGAACTCGGATACCCAGCCGTACTGGGATCTCGCGTCGCACTACACGATCGCCGACGACATGTTCCAATCGAACACGAGCGGCAGCTATCCGGCGCATCTCTATCTGTTCTCGGCCCAATCCGACGACATCAGCGGCAATCCGACGGCCTTGCCGTGGGGCTGCGATGCGCCGCCGGGAACGAAGGTTTCGCTCGTCGGCCCGAACGGCACGGAGCAGCCTGGTCCGTTCCCGTGCTTCTCGTGGCCGACGCTGGCGGACAACATGAACTCGCAAGGGATGTCGTGGCGCTACTACTCGCCGCAAATCCTGACGAGCGGCGGGATTTGGAACACGCCTGACTCGTTCTCGAAGATACGCTACGGGCCGGATTGGACCCGCAACGTCGTGTCGCCGGAGACGCAGGTGCTGAACGACATCCCCGCGGGCCAGCTCGCGCAGGTGACGTGGATCGTGCCCTCAGGCGCGAACTCGGATCACCCGGGCTCTCAAAGCAAGACCGGCCCGAGCTGGGTGGCGTCGATCGTCAACGCGATCGGGGCAAGTCCGTTCTGGAGCAGCACGGCGATATTCGTCACGTGGGATGACTGGGGCGGCTGGTACGATCATGTGAATCCGCCGCAGCTCGACGAGATGGGCCTGAGCTTCCGCGTGCCGCTTCTCGTCATCTCGCCGTATGCGCGGCACGGCTACGTGTCGCACGTCCAGCACGAGTTCGGCAGCATCCTCCATTTCACGGAAGAGAATTTCGGAATGCCGAGCCTCGGCAGAAGCGACGCGCGCGCGGATGACTTGCTCGATTGCTTCGATTTCTCACAGACTCCCGCGCCCTTCGTGCGCATCCCAGCGCCGCTGAGCGCGCAGTGGCTCGTCGCGCATACCCACAACAGCGCGCCCGACTCGGATTTCTGATTCTTCTGCAGCCGTCACCGTTTGGATTGAAAATGGGATGGAGCGGTCGACCTTTACGGTCGACCGCCGCGGCCTCGCATGATCCTGACCTCTACGCGCCGCTAGGCTTGTCGCCTGCGCGGGGGCACGGCGGATTCGGGAAACCTTGCGTCCGCCGCTCTGTTCGGCGGCTCTCGCCGCCGCACAAGCCCCGCTTACGGCGACAAGCCTCTCGGCGCGAAAAAACGTGTCAGGTAAGATTACGGCGGTCGAGATAAATCTCGACCGCTCCCAACTTGTTGCCAGCTAGCCGCTTGTCAGACGCAGTTCCACCAGTTCGCAGATGATATGGCCGAGCGTCAGATGGAGCTCCTGGACTTTCCATGACGGTCCGGACGGGCCGATGATCGAGATGTCCGCCTGCGCGCAGACCGCTCCGCCGCCATTGCCGGTAAAGACGATGGTCGTCGCGCCGCCTGCGCGCGCCGCTCGAAGGCCGGCGACGACGTTCGGGGATTTCCCGGATGTGGTGAGACCGACCGCGACGTCGCCGCGATGGACGAGGCCTTCGAGCTGGCGCGAAAAGATCTGCTCGAAACCGTAGTCGTTCGCGATCGCGGTGAGCGCGCTCGTGTCTACCGAAAGAGCGAGGCCGCCCCACGCCGGGCGCTCGAGCAGGAAGCGGCCGGATAACTCGGCTGCGAGATGCTGCGCTTCCGCAGCGCTGCCACCGTTGCCGAAGAAGTAGATGCGCCCACCGGCCCGGATCGAGCGCGCGATCGCATCGACGCTCTTGTCGACCGCGTCGGCGTACTCAACGCCGCTCCCACGCCACAGATCGGCGCGCTCGGCGATGCAATCCGCGAACGTCTTCATCTGCCGCCGATTCCAGGACCTTACGCGGGCACCCTGGGTAAGAAATCAGCTCCCGGCCAGCTCGCAGCCCTGCGAAACACGGTTCGTTCTTCCGCTGCGGCTTGATGCCGGTGCGTGGGCGTCGCGCGAACATGCAGACGTTGTCGCGCGCGGCGTCGGCTTTGGCGCGTGCGCTGCGCCGTTTCCGGAGATGTCGGCAGCGACGACGAAGAACGCGAGCGTCGCCGCGGCGATGGTCAACCTGAACATACGATGCCGCCTTCCATGGCGACATCGTACTCAGGCGCCGTCCAGCGGCCATCCAAATCCGGGCTCAGGCAAGCTCGCCTGCCCGGTCCTCCTTCGCGTTGTACGATCCGACGGCGTGGGCGAGCTCGCGGCCGCCGACCGCATCGAAGAAGTCGTTGTGCGTTTCGGTGACGCCGGCTTCGGCCCAGCCGTCGTACGAACGCCGCGTCGTCGGAAGATGCACCGTCGGACCGGCGGCATCCGCGTAGGACGCGTGGAACGGCTCGAAGTTCTGCGCCTCGCCGTGCGCGAGCACGATCGAGCGGACGGCTTTCGCTGCGCGCGACGCGCAGTCGCGGACGGGCTGCGGGACCCGCTCGTCGGCGGCGACGCGATCGAAGACCGCGACCGCCGGTCGATCGGCGTGCCACGGCATGTCCGCCGAATGGTCGAAACGCGCCATGCCTTTGACCGATGATATATCGGAACGAACGTCCCCGAGCGCGCCCGAGCCGTCCCCGCGCCGCGGCAGCGCCTCCACGGATTCGTAGAAGCTCTTGACCGCTTGTCGGACCTCGTCGATCTTCTTAAGATCGAGGTCCAGCACGTCGAACGCCGCAGCCGGGTGATACCCGTCGACGCCGTAGCGCGTCCGCATCGTGTCGTTCACGATCTCGCGCGGCCACTGAGATGGATCTGCGTTCGTCAGATCGACCGCGACCTTGGCGGATGGTACGCCCGGCGCGAGCATCGTCTCGGGAGACGCGCACAAGAATCGGACCCCGGCGCGGGAGAGCGAGTCTGCGAAACCCAGAGAACTCATCAGACATTGATTCGCGACCACGCCCGTCACGCTGTCATCCGCGCCTGGATGCTCCGCGCGAAAGCGAGCGCGCCCGTCCGCTATGGCGCCGGCGATGTCGTTGATCGACATGAAGCCGCCGCTTGAATCAGCCTCAAGGCCCCCTCCATCGCCGCCGCCGTGATCGACGAGGTCGAGCCAGACATCGGCGCGGGCGAACTTCGGGTCGGACGCTCGCGCATCGAGCGTGCGCTCGACAAAGGCCGCGAGGGTCGCGCGATCGGACATGTCGACGGGCGACGTGACGCGCACGATCCGCTGCTCACCGCCTTCGATGACGGACGATTCGGTCCGCAGCTCGCCGATCCCGAACGGCGAACGCGGCAGGGAGGTCGTATCTTCGGCGACGACCTTCAGCGCGCGATCGCGCGAGGTCGCCGACACGAAATCGGTGACGTTGCGTTCCTGTGCCTGGTCGAGGTTGTTGTCGCCGTCGCGATAGACGCCGAAGACGACCGGGTGACGTGCTTGCGGAGAAACGGCAGAAGCGTCCATGCGTGCGCACCTCCATCATGATGGAGGTGCGTTCACGCGCGAAGCCTCGGCCGTCTAGGAACGTAGACGCCGCTGACGACCGGGTTGCGCTATGCGACGAAAGCGCTGCGGAATTCATGAGTAACGCACCTCCATCCGTGTCGGAAGAGCGTTCACGCGCGCGAAGGGCGTCTAGCGGCCGCGAAAGATCGGACGCAGTCAGAAAGCTGGGCGTGCCCTTGCGGATGAAAGGGCGAGTCCGTTTTCATACGAACAGAGCGTCATGCGAGCCCTCCTGATGGCTGCAGTGATTTTCGTCTTTTCACCGACCGCTGCTCCCAGCCCGTCGGCGAGTGGACAAGACCCCGCTGCGACGGTGGACCGCTATTTGACCGATCTCGTGCCGTTCGGCTTTTCGGGCAACGTGATCGTCGCGCAGCGGGGTGTGGTGCTGCTTGAAAAGGGATACGGGCTCGCCGACCGAGAGAACAAGATCCCCGTGACGCCCGAAACGGTCATGACGGTCGGATCCATTTCGAAGCAGTTCACCGCTGCGGCTGTGCTGAAGCTCGAGATGGAGGGAAAGCTGCATACGACAGATCCCATCTCCGACTATTTGCCGGACGTCCCCGCTGACAAGCGCAGCATCACGATTCACGAGTTGCTCACGCACACCGCGGGTTTTGCGTCCGACTACGGCGACGGCGATTACGAGCCCATAGGACGAGATGCATTTGTGGCCCGCGTGCTGGCGGCTCCGCTGCTATCAAAACCCGGATCGCAATTCCTCTACTCGAACGCCGGGTACGGTCTCGCGGCGGCGATCGTCGAGCGCGTATCCGGAACATCGTACGAGCGCTTCCTTCACGACAACCTTTTCGCACCCGCCGGTATGGTAGAAACCGGGTTTGATATCCCGCACTGGAAAGTCGGTCAAGTCGCGGTCGGATACAACGACGACGGACGATGGGGCACTATGCCGGAGCATTGGCGACCCGACGGACCCTATTGGAATCAGATCGGCAGCGGGGGCATCCAATCGACCCCGCGAGACATGTACCGTTGGCACGAGGCCCTATCCGGCGAGGCGATCCTCTCCGCAGCGGAGATAAGGAAGTTTCAAACCGGTTATGTGGCTTCCGGACCCGACTCGCGGTATGCGTACGGGTGGGGGATCAAACAGACCCCGGTTGGCCTGCTCATCTCGCACAACGGGGGCAACGGAACGTTTTTCGCCGACTTTCTGCGGTTCATGGATACAGACACCGTCGTCTATATCGCTAGCAACGAGGCTACGATTCCAGCCACGCAGCTGAGTCGAAACGTGGCCTATATCGCCTTCGGCCAACCCGTGGACATTCCGCCGTCCGTGTCGACACTTTCGAGAAGTTCGTTGCAAGGCAGATCCGGCACATATCAAACATCTGACGGGCGGAAGCTCATGGTCGCCGCAGATGATGGCACAATCGTATTGAGCACCGCGGATCCGCTACTGTTCGATGCGCTGAGCAAGAACGTGCCGGCCGATGTCACTGCGGACGCGACCTCTGCGGCTCAGGCATTCATCAAGCATGGCGGGCCGGTCGACCGCGCGGACCACCCGAATTGGCAACGACTGATCGCCGTGAACGGGCCTTTTCGATCGGCGACGTTGCTCGGCGTGACCACGGAACAAGGGGATCCCGTCTCGTGGATCGCCGTTCAATTCCAGAGGACGTCCAGGTTTGTCGAGCTGCGGTGGGGATCTCAAGGGCTTTCAGGCGTCGAAGCGTCGGACGGCCCACCCGGTTTCCGATACTACCCGGAATCGGCGGAGCGATTCTTCTCCTACGATGTCGACACCGGGATCGTTCAGCGGGTCAGCTTCGACAAGAGCGGCCGATTAGAGATCGGCAGCACGGAACTAAGTCCCCTTGAACTCCCCTAGCGGCGCGAAAAGCGGCGACGCCGCCGGCGGCTATTGGCAGCCGTGCGAGGTCAACAAGATGTCGCCCGTATCCGGCGGTACCAACACCGGGCTCGTCACCGTACCCCCGAAGATCGATTTGTACGACGGCTGCGGCAGCGTCACGCTAAACGTCTGGCTCAATGACGCGTTGACGACCACGTACGCGCCCTCATACTTCCGCGTGAAGATGCCCTTGTCGATCGGGTCGGCGATCATATCGGCGCACGGCTTGCTGACCGCTGCATTGTACTGCGGAAAATAATATTCGTAGCCGTAGCCGGGCAGATGGTCCGTGAAGAGCACCGATTGGTGGTACTTGCCCAGCAGATACGTGCCGATGGACCAGCCGAGCTCCTGCTGCGTGGTCGTCGGAGTGTTCCACTTGTCGTCGACGATGAACGCCTTGCCGAGTCCTTGGATGTACTGCATCCACTGGATGATCAACGTGAGTCTCGCGGTCGTGACTGGCTGCTGTCCGTAGTTCGTGAAGGAGCTCTCGTCGTCGTCGAAGTCGATGAGGTTCAAGAACGCGTCTTCATCCGCATCGCCGAACGGTCGGCTCTCCGGCACATGGTTGACGCCGAAAACGAGCGGGCGAGGCTGCGAGTGCATCGCGGTGGCGACGGCTTGCGTCCACGCGAGCACGGCTTGGGCCCACGCCTCATCCACTTGTTGGCCGGAGAACTTCTGCGTCCACACGCCGTGGACGAAAACGCCGCAGCCGAGCGTCGCGTTGTCGAGGCTCACGAGATCCGCTCCGAAGCCGCTATATCCGCCGTTCTCGATCACCGGCGCGTACGTCTGCATCTGCCACTGGACGACGGCTGGGTTTGAGATGTCGAGCGGCACGTAGCGCAGTCCGCTCGGCCACGCCGGTGTCTTCTGGTCGCACTTGTAGAGGATCCAATCGGGGTGATGCCCCTGCCACCAATTCAACCCATGGACCTTCGTGAAATCGGAGTCGAACGGCGCGTAGTACGTCGCGATGATCGCGGGGTTCCCCGCAAGCCAGGCTCGCGGGTCGCGGGTTCCCCACACGAGCTCGTAGCGCAAGGCGTGGCTCGTCGCACGATTCGGGGGGATGTGCGCGTCGAAGACTTGGAACGCGTGGATGCCCGACCACGTGTCGACAAGGATGCCGGGCGGCGGGCTCGCGACGTTTGCACGCGCTACGAGGCCCGGAGCGGCGACTCCGGGTTGGATCGAATGCGAACCGCAGCCGGCGAGCCACGCGGCCACGAGCAGCGATAGTGTACAAAGCCCTACGAGGCGAGAGTTGCGATCATCCACTAGAAGTCACCCGAGCGCGCGGGCTGAAAAGACGGGTCGCTGTAGCGCCCGTAAGTTACCCATTTCAGCGTGCGTTAACGCGCAAGCAGGGCGTACCATATGGTACACCCTTTTGACCCGCGACTCAACCCGGGAAGAAAGTCCCTACCGGGAGACTTTGCCGTTTGACGCGTTGCCGTCGGCGGCAAGGCGGCGGCTTATGAATGCGGCGAGCGTTCGTGCCGACGGCAGGCTTAGCTCGACGAGCCTCAGCCCGTAATCGGAGAAGAAGCCCATCGGATCAGACCGCACCTCGACGACGCTCGCGGTGAATTCGAACGGCTTCTCGTCGACGTCGACCTGCATCCACACGACGTCGCCTCGCGAGAGCCTCAGGTCTGCCCGGATGCACGCGCCGCTGATCGACATGTCGCGCAAGAGCACGACGTGCGTCGTGTCGACGCCGTCGACGCGGAGCTGCGCCTGTTTCTCGACGGCCACCCGCCGGCCGTTGCGTGCGCGGCGTACAGCCGGGATGTCGGAGAACCACCGCGATACCGTGTCGAAGAGTTGCATATGGCCTCGTGCCCAAAGCGAAGGTCAGTCTCGTATGTGACTGACGTGCTTCCATCCGCATTACACGTACCTCAAATTGTCCCGTGCTAAACAAAGCACCCTAGGTGTGAGCTGGATTACTGGTAAAGGCTCGTTCGCAGCGGTTTATCGCGACCGCTCGAGAGGAGCATCCTTGGAACTGGCGGAGATCGAATCGTTCGTCCGCGCCATCCCGAACTTCCCGATCCCAGGGATCCTGTTCCGCGACATCACACCGCTGCTGCACGACAAACGGGCGTTCGCGGGAGCGATCGACATGATCGCCGGGGCATTCGCGGACGCGAACATCGATCACGTCGTCGCCATCGAAGCTCGCGGTTACATCCTCGGGGCGCCCGTCGCGTACAGGCTCGGTGCCGGGTTCGTGCCGGTCCGCAAGCCCGGTAAGCTTCCGTATGAGAAGATAAACGTCGACTACGCGCTCGAATACGGCACGAATACCCTCGAGATGCACAAAGACGCGCTCGCACCCGGCGACCGCGTCCTGCTCGTCGACGACCTGCTCGCGACCGGCGGTACGGCCGCCGCGACCCGTTCGCTCCTCGGGCGGCTCGGCGCGAACGTCGTCGGCATCGCCTTCCTCATCGAGCTGACAGCGCTCGGCGGCCGGAGCAAGCTCGAGGGCGCCGACGTCCGCTCGTTCATAACGTACTAGTTGAACGCGCCGCAGGCCAGCCAGCCCCGCTGCTCCGCGCTTCTAGTCGGCACCGCGCCGCGTCTCGCGCTCGCGGTGTCGAGGTCGCTCGCCGCGCGCGGCGTTACCGTCTTCGCCGTGCCGTCGACCGACGACGAGGGTCCGCTCCGGACGCGCGCGATCGCCCGCTACTTCGCGCTCCCCGATGGACGCGACGAGCCCGACGCCTTCGACGACGGTCTCGAGCGCGTCGTGAAAAGCTCGGGAGCAGGCGTGTTGATCCCCTGCTCCGACACCGCGCTCGCGTCGATCGCGCGCAACGACGCCAATCTTCGCGCGCTGACGACGCTCGCGTGTCCGTCGCCTAAGATCATCGAGAGCGTGCTAGACAAGAGCGCGACGATCGGCTTCGCCCAGACGCTCGCCATCGACATACCAGAGACGTACGAGGTCGGCGTGACGTCGACGTCGCACGAAGCCGCCGCGCTTATGGCATATCCCGTCATCGCGAAGCCGAGAAACCATGCCGCGCACGGCGGGATCCGCATCCGCCATTTCACCGGACCCGACGAACTCGAAGCGGCGTTCGCCGACGACCCCGCCTTCGAGTCGCGCTATATCGTACAGCAGTTCGTGCCGGGAGCGGGCATGGGCGTCGCGGCGCTCATGCAAGGCGGCGAGCCCATCGCGACGTTTGTCCATCGCCGCGTCAAAGAGCTGCCCGCTTCGGGCGGCGTCAGCGTCGTCTCCGAGTCGGCAGCGCTCGACCGGTCGCTCGTCGAGAAAGCGATCGCGCTGCTGCGCGCGATCGGCTGGGAAGGCGTCGCGCTCGTCGAGTTCCGGCGCGCGGCCGACGGCACCGACTGGCTCATGGAGGTGAACGGCCGCTATTGGGGCTCGCTCTCGACCGCGATAGCGGCGGGCGTCGATTTCCCATTCTACCAGTGGGAGATCATCCACGGCCGCAAACCTGACGTGCCGGCGGAGTACCCCATCGGCCGGCGCGTCCGTTGGACCCGCGGTGCGCTCTTGCGGCTGCGCGAGCGGCTGTTCGAACCCGCGGGGTTCGGCACGCGCCGGCTGACGAAGGCGCAAGAACTGCGAGGGTTTTTCGCCGAGGATCTCGCGCGAGACGTCCGCAGCGCGATGTGGACCTGGCGGGAACCGCTGCCGGCGATCATCGATGCGTTGCCCGGCTTGAGCCGGTTGCTCGCAAGCGCGATGAGCGCGGCGTTCAAACCGCTCGTTCCGCGCCGCTTCCTTCGCGCCCGGCGGCGTTTCGGCACAAGCGGGGCGCTCCGTTACTCGATGTTCGAGATCGCTCGCACGCTTGGTCTGCGATCGGAACTGCTGCCCAGACCGTTCGCGCCGCGCTCCGTGCTGTTCGTATGCAGCGGCAACGTCATGCGAAGCGTCCTCGCCGAAGCGGTCTTCCGCGCCGCGCTGGCACAGCGCGGGGTCGTCGTCGAGGTCGATTCAGCCGGGCTTCGCGCGCGGTCCGATCTACCCGCCGCCGGTGCGACGCTCAGCGAAGCGGACGAAGCCGGAGTCGATGTCACCGCTCATCGATCGAAACACGTCGATGCCGTCGACCTGGACGCGTTCGACGCGGTGTTCGCGATGGACCGGCTGCAAGCGTTCGAAATCGGAAAGAGCGATCCACGTGCGGCCGGCAAGACGTATCTGCTCGGCGCGTGCCTTCCTGGCTTCTCGCGCGTCGAGATCGAGGATCCGAGCCTCGCCGGCGACGACGAACGACACGAGATATTCGCCCTCGTCAGAGAACGGGCCGCAGCGCTCGCCGAGGCGGCGGCCGCAGACCTCTCCGCGAGGGGCGCGACGGCCGCCGGCTGAGCGCCGAGCGGGATGTGACGTCGCGACCGCAGGGGGTGGCGGCGAACGTGAAAGAAGCATCAAAACGCGGTGCAGAGTATAGCAGACGCTCGACCTCGCGTGATTCGCGTGACCCCGTTCGACGTCGCATCGTGGACGGAGCTCGATCGTACCTGCGCGCCGACGTTCCACGCTCGGCCCGCATGGGCGCTCGCGCTCGCAGATTCGAACGCATCGCTGACACCTAGCCCGCTCGCCTGCACCTTCGACGACGGGTCGATGTCCATCGTGCCGCTCGTCAAGGTGCGCGGCCGGCTCGGATGGCGCGTCTATTCCGGCACGCCGCTCGGCGGCTACACCATGGTGTTGAATGAGGATGGGAGCGTCGCCGATGGGGTGCGCGCCAGGGCATCGTACGCCGCGCTGCTCGCATCCGGCATCCATAGCATCGCGATCACGCCGTGGCCGCTCGGCGAAGCCGACCTCGACGGGTTGCCCGGAAAGAGCGTCAGACGTGAGACGTCGGTCATCGATCTCTCCGGCGGCGTCGAAGCAGCACTCGCGTGCATGGACGGCAACACGCGGCGGATGGCCGGTCAGGCACAGCGGCGCGGCGTC
The DNA here is from genome assembly GCA_025450855.1 of Vulcanimicrobiia bacterium. Taxonomy (GTDB): domain Bacteria; phylum Vulcanimicrobiota; class Vulcanimicrobiia; order Eremiobacterales; family Eremiobacteraceae; genus JANWLL01. Next base: position 4,974 of record JANWLL010000043.1, on the reverse strand, counting down.
ATGTGCGAACGCGCTCGTGGCGAGACGGCGATCGATCGTTACTACGCGATGCTCGAGGAGTCGGCGATCAGGTGGGGGCGCGAGCGTCCGACGTTTTCGAAACGTCTGCTCGAAGCGCTTGTCGCCCGCGGCGGCGACGACGTCGAGATCTGGTTCGCGACATTCGAAGGCGAGCCGATCGCAGGCGGCGTCATGCTCTACGGATCGGACGAGGCGAATTTCTGGAGCGCCGCGATGCGATCCGATTTCGGCACGCTTCGACCGAGCAATGCGCTTAACGTGGCCCTCATCACTGCGGCCGCGCAGCGCGGCGTCCGCTGGTACAACCTCGGCGAAAGCGAAGGCCTTCCGGGCGTCGCGCGCTTCAAACAAGGCCTCGGCGCACGGACGGTCCAGTACTCGACGTGGCGCCGCGAACGTCCGTCGTACGCGCTCTTCTCCTCGCTGCGCGCGTGGCTGATGCCGAAGCGCAAAAGGGCGGCCGCGGCGCGGCTCGAACGATAAGCGGGACCCACCGCATTTAGAGCGGGACGGGCCGCAGGTGAGTTCGCACATGGCCGCCACGTTCCAGGGCCTCCTCGCAAAAGTGAAGACGTATCAGCCGAACCTCGACGAGGGGTGGCTCGAGAGCGTCTATACCTTTGCGAAAGAGGCGCACGGCAGCCAGACGCGAGCATCGGGCGATCGCTACATCTCGCATCCGCTCGCCGTCGCGACCATCCTCGCAGAGTTCGAGCTCGACCCGCCGACCATCGCGGCGAGTCTGCTCCACGACGTCGTCGAAGACACGAGCGTCTCGCTCGAAGAAGTCGAGCGCCGCTTCGGCTCGGAGATCGCCGGGCTCGTCGACGGCCTGACGAAGCTCACCAAGATCCCGTATCAATCGAAGGAAGACGTCCAGGTCGAGAACCTCCGCAAGATGTTCTTGGCGATGGCGAAAGACATCCGCGTCATCATCATCAAGCTGGCCGACCGCCTCCACAACATGCGCACGCTCGACAGCCTCGGCGAACAGAAACAGCGTGCGATCTCCGAGGAGACGCTCGAGATCTACGCGCCGCTCGCGCACCGGCTCGGCATCTCGAAGATGAAATGGGATCTCGAAGATCTGAGCCTGCGCTACCTCGATGCGCCGGCGTACCGCGAGATCGCGGAGAAAGTGCGCAAACGCCGCGCGGAGCGCGAGCGCATCGTCGACGCGGTGACCGGGGAAGTGACGAAGCGCTTCGAGGCGATGGGCTTGCAAGCCGACGTCTCGGGCCGGCCGAAGCACTTCTATTCGATCTATCAAAAGCTGCAGCGCGGCAAAGAGTTCGCCGACATCTACGACCTCATCGCCATCCGCGTCGTCGTCGATTCGGTGAAGGACTGCTACGGGGCGGTCGGCATCGTCCACAGCCTTTGGACGCCGCTTCCCGGCCGCTTCAAAGACTACGTCGCGATGCCCAAGACGAACGGCTACCAGTCGATCCACACGACGGTCATCGGCCCCGGCGGCGATCCGATCGAGATCCAGATCCGGACCTGGGAGATGCACCGGACGAGCGAGTACGGCATCGCCGCGCACTGGCGCTACAAAGAGGGCGGTCGCGCGGACGACTACGACCAGAAGCTCGCGTGGCTGCGCTCGCTCCTCGAATGGCAAGAGGACATGCGCGACAGCCGCGAGTTCATGGAGCGGCTCAAGCTCGACCTCTTCGACAACCAGGTCTTCGTCTTCACGCCGAAAGGCGACGTCTTCGGTCTGCCGGCGTCGGCGACGCCGATCGACTTCGCCTACCACGTCCACACGTCGGTCGGCCACCACTGCGTCGGCGCGAAGGTGAACGGCAAGATCGTTCCTCTCGGTTACAGCTTGCAGAACGGCGACATCTGCGAAGTGCTCGTCAACAAGAACAGCGCCGGCCCGTCGCTCGACTGGATGGCGGTCTGCCGCACGAGCAGCGCGAAGCACAAGATCAAGCAGTGGTTCCGCAAGAACCGCCGCGATGAGAATATATCCGCCGGCCGCGACGCGCTCGAGCGCGAGATCGCGCGCAATCAGCTCGGCGCGATCGCGACGCAAGATTTCTTGGCGACGCTCGCGCCGCGCTTCAACTGCGCGAGCATCGAAGACATGTATGCGGGCGTCGGATTCGGCGACGTCTCGATCGCGTCGATCGTCGGCAAGGTGCGAGAAGAGGCGCGCAAGCGCAACGTCGTACCGCTCCCGACGGCGCGAGCGATCGGCAAGCGGCCCGCGCGACGAGCGGCATCGGGCGTCGCGGTTCGCGGCGATCACGACGTGCTCGTGCGCTTCGCGCGCTGCTGCACGCCGGTGCCCGGCGATCCGATCATCGGCTTCATCAGCCAAGGCCGCGGCGTCTCCGTCCACCGCGTCGACTGCCCGAACGTCGGCCATATCGGCGCGCAGCCGGATCGGATGATCGACGTCGCGTGGGATACGGCGCGCGAAGACACGCACACGGTCGACGTCGAGGTCGACGCGATCGACCGTCCGGGGCTGCTGCAAGATATCATGGGCGTGCTGTCCGAGCACAAGACGAACGCGACGTCGGTCACCGCGAAGGTCAAGCGCGATCGCACAGCGATGATCTCGTGCAGCCTCCAGATCAAGGATCTCGAGCACCTCAGCCGCATCCTGACGAAGATCTCGCGCGTGCGCGACGTCCGCTCGGCGTATCGCGTCACGAAGCGCGAAGCGCGCGCCGGCGGTTCGGTCTAAAGCTGCGTGCGGACGGTCGTGCAGCGCGTGAATTCGGCGCGCGTCGAGGTCGCCGGTGAAACGGTCGGCTCTATCGGCAAGGGTCTGCTCGCGTTCGTCGGCGTCGCACGAGACGACGTCGAAGACGATGCGCGCATCATGGCGTCGAAGATATCCGGTCTGCGCGTCTTCAACGACGACGACGGAGCGATGAACCGGTCGCTGCTCGACGCCGGCGGCTCCATCCTCGCGGTCTCGCAGTTCACGCTGTACGGCGACGTGCGCAAGGGCCGCCGCCCTTCATTCGTCGACGCGGCGCCGGGCGAGTCCGCCCAGCCGCTCTTCGACCGCGTCGTCGAGCTGCTCAGACGCGATGGCATCGCCGTCGAGACCGGCGTCTTCGGCGCATCGATGCAGGTCGAGCTGACGAATGACGGCCCGGTCACCATCCTCATCGACTCGAGGAAGACGTTTTGAACCCGCCCCGCTTCGTGCTCGATCTCGAAGCGGTGCGGCACAACGCCGCGGCATGGCGGGCGAGGCTCGCAGACCGCGAATTGTGGGCGGTCGTCAAATCGGACGCGTATGGATGCGGAGCGCTCGAGGTCGCGCGTGCGTCGCTTGCGGGCGGCGCAGCAAGGCTCGTCGTCTTCGACGTCGCCGAAGCGCAGCGGCTCCGCACCGCCGGGATCCGCGCGCCGATCGTCCAGGTCTTCGCCGCGCGCGGCGACGATCTCCACACCGCCGTTTTCCTCGGCGTCACGCCGACGGTCGAAGACGAAGCGTCCGTCCGCGCCGTGGCGGCGCTCGGCGATTGGCGCGGCAGGCGCATCGCGGTCCATGTCGCGGTCGACTCGGGCACCGGATGGAGCGGCGTGCCCGCGGTACGCGCGTACGAATTCGCTCGCTCGGTCAGCGGCCTGTCGGGCATCACGTGGGAAGGCGCGTGGACGCACATCGCGGGCAGGGAATCGATGGACGGCCAGATGCGCGCGTTCGCCGGTGCGGTCGCCGCTCTGCGCGCCGAAGGTCTTGGGGTACCGGTCGTCCACATCGCGAGTACCGGACCGGTGCTGTGGGGACGCGCGACCGGCGCGGCGCGGATCGGCATCGGCCTTTTCGGCGCGACGCTTTCGGCTTCCGGTGAAGCGCCGGCGCTGCGCCACGCCGTCGACGTCCGTGCCACCGTCGTAGCGGTCAAGACGTTCGACGCGGCGACGCCGCTCGGATACGGCGGCGAATCGGTCGCCGAGCAAGGCGAGACGATCGCGACGCTGCGCATCGGATACGCCGATGGGTTGCCGAAGTCGCTCAGCGCCGGCGGAGCGATCAGGATCGGCGAGGCGCGCTGCGCGATAGCCGGCGCGATCGGCATGAACACGACGATGGTGCGCGTGCCCGCAGACGCGCACGTGTCGCAGGGCGACGAAGCGATCGTCATCGGCGCGATGCCGGGAACGACGCTCGATGAGGTCGCGGCAGCAGCGGCGACTGTGCCGCATCAACTGCTCTGCTCGCTCGCGCGCGGCATGGGCGTGCGGCGGATAGGCTTGCCGGCGTGACGGACGATCCGAAGCCGCGCTCGGCCAGCCGCGACGCCATGCGCACTTTGTTCTTCAACGGCGCGGCCGCTGCCGTCGGCATCGTCACCGGCATCATCGTCGCGAAGACGCTGGGGCCGACAGGCAAGGGTTATTTCTCCGGGCTCGCACTGCTCCAGTCGGGCGCCTCGTCCGCGATCAGCGGCTTCGGCGCGTCGATCACGTACTTCTTGTCGCGGCACAAACGCACCGCAGTCGACCTCTTCGGACCCTTGGTCCTCGTGTTCGCCATCATCTCGGTCCTCCAACCGATCGTGCTGCTGCTTTGGGGATGGCGTTTCGGTTTCACCCCGGTGATCGTCGTCTTCGCCGCGACATCGCCCGCGACGGTCGTCGTCGCATGGCAGCAGGGGATCTATCTCGGCCTCGACCGCGTGACGAGCCTCAACTCGCAGATCCTCGGCTTCGCGGTCTTCCTGCTCGTCATGGTGGGCGCGGCGCTCGCCATGCATCTCGGTCTCGCCGGGGCGCTGTGGGCGTGGGCGTTGACGACGTACGGAGCGGCGGCCGTCGTCATGCTCCGCGTCGCGAACCTTCTCCGAGGCAAGCCGTCATGGGATTTTCGTGAAGCGCTGCGCTCGATCGCGAAGTACGCGAGCAGCGCGACGGTCGGCAGCATTCTCGGCTTCTTCAACTACCGGATCGACTCGCTCGTGCTCATCGGCTTCC
>JANWLL010000042.1 GCA_025450855.1 Vulcanimicrobiia bacterium | reverse complement strand
TCCAAAACGCGACCACTCGAGCCGAGCTTCGCTCGGCCTACTACATCCGACTATATCTTTTTGAGGTCGGGGCGGCGGCGAGCGGTTCGCGCTGAGGCTTGGGAGCGCCGCCACGCCGCGATGCGAGCGTGGTCTCCGGTGAGCAGCACGTCGGGCACCGCGAGTCCACGAAAGGTCGCAGGCCGCGTGTAGTGTGGCCAGTCAAGCTCGCCGTCTGTGAAAGAGTCATCGCGAGCGCTCTCGGCCGCGATCGCTCCCGGGAGCAGGCGCACGCACGCGTCGACGAACGCGAGCGCCGCGATCTCGCCACCGGTGATGACGAAGTCGCCGAGCGAGATCTCTTCCGCGTCGACGAGGTCGAACAGACGGTCGTCGATGCCCTCATACCTCCCGCAGAGGACGATCATCCGCTCGAACCGCGAGAGTTCTTTCGCCACGGAGTGGTCGAAGCGCCGGCCCGCCGGCGACGGCACGATCAGCTTGTGTCCGGCGGGGACTTGAAGCTCGCCGCCGAGCAGATGCTCGAGACAATCGACGATCGGCCCAAGGCGCATCACCATTCCCGCGCCGCCGCCGTACGGCGCATCGTCCGCACGCTCTCCGGCGGGCACGAACTTCCATAGATCGTGCAGCTCGATCCGCGCCAACCCCTTCGACTGCGCGCGGCCGAGAATGCTGCCCTCGACCACCGGGCGCAGGAATTCGGGGAACAACGTGACGATGTCGATGCGCATGGAGCACGGTTCTTCGCCTTACGAGCGCGGACTTGCCGCATTCGAAAAGAACGCGCTCGCGAAAGCCGTCGCCCTCTTCACCGAAGCGGTCGAAACGGACGACCGGGCCGCGCTCGCGCTTTCGAAACGCGGCGTGTGCAAGGTCCGCATGGGCGATCGAACCGGCGCGGCGCGCGACTTCGCGGGCGCGCTCGAGCGCGACCCGCGCTGCACGCCGGCGCTCGTCAACCTCGGCAATCTCGCGCAGGAAGCGAACATGCTCGAAGAGGCGCGAACGAAATACGAGGCGGCGCTGCGCATCGACCCATCGTCGGCGATGGCGCACCACAACCTCGGCGTCGTGCTGCGGCGCGAAGGCAAGATCGGAGAGAGCGTGCGCGAGATCCGGCTCGCGGCCTCGCTCGAGGCGCGCCCGAGCAAGCTCGTCGAGCGATGGAAGGCGTTTTGGCGGCGCCGCGCTTGAGCGCTGTCTAGCGCTTCGGCTCGCCGACTTCGACGACGTCGGCCGGAATGATCTCCTGCAGGTACTCGAAGAGCTGCGGAAGGGTGATGCGCTCGAGCGCGGTCTTGCGCGGAGAGCGCTCGTCCTCGCCTTCATCGCGGAGGTAGAAGCGGACGTCGAAATCGCCCGCTTCGTCCGCATAGAATGCCACCGCAAAACCCTTGCTCGGATTCTCATCGTAGACGCGCATCGCGTGCGGATTGACGATCTCGACCGAATGCGCCGGATGGAAGGCGTCGAAGAGCGACACGATGAGCTCTGCCGAGCCGCTGACCTCGACGTGCTCGACGGTGAAGACGTTCTTGACGGAATAGAGCTGGTTCGAACGGCGATGCCGGGCGGACATCTCGTAGAACACGCGGTGGTGGACGAATCGCGAGAGGATCTTCTTGAGGGTCGAGATGGACGCGACCGCTTCTTCGCGCTGGCCTTTCGTGTAGATAATCTTCAACAAACGCCTCGTGTTCCGAATCCGCGAGGACGAAGAAGCGCGGTCGATAAAGATTTGCCGAACGCCGATGGAGCCCTTCCCACACGCATGTTGAGCCCGTCTGATACCGCGATCGTCTTTCTGCTCGCGCTGTTGCTATTCGGTCCGGACCAGTTGCCGCGCATCGCGCGCCAACTCGGCGAGGCGATGCGACACGTCCAGTCGACGACGCACTCGTTCATGAACGAGATGGAGCGCGCGGCGCGCACCGACGAGCCGCGTCACGCGACGACGATCGACGCGGCGGTCGACGAGCCAATCGAGGGTCCGGAAAAAGAAAACGCCGCAGAAGCGGCGGCCGAAGAGACGAAGACGCCGGAACTAGGTGGCTGACATGCCGCAGAGCCGGCGCCACAGCACGACGACTTTCCACACGTAGCGGATCGTCTCGTCGTACGGCGGCACGCCGTGATATTCGTCGACGGCGCCGGTGCCCGCGTTGTAGGCCGCGATCGCGTAGACGAATTTGTGCTGCGGATCGAGCGAAGCGTAGTGCTCGAGATTTCCTCTGAGCGTCAACACGGTTCCGCGGACGTTCTGATCGATGTCGTCGGCATTGCTCACGTCGACATCTGCGGCCGTCCCCGGCATCAATTGGCCGAGGCCCATCGCGCCTGCCGAGCTGCGCGCTGTCTTATCGAAGCTGCTCTCGGTGGCGATGATCGCCACCACGAGTCGCGGATCGACGCCCTGCTGGTACGCATCGGTGATGATCGCGCTGACGATGCGTCGCGCGTCGGAGTCGCCGATGCCAGGATTGAAGTAGCGGATCGCGGATTCGTATGCGGACATCGCTTGCGCGGATGTCGTCGGTGACGCCGCGCACGCAGGTTCCGTCCGCGGTCCAAAGACCGCGGCGACGACGATAAGAGCCAAACAAAACGACTTCAGCCGCATCACTAAAGTTATCGGCATTTCTATGGATAGACCCGGCGGTCGAGATCAATCTCGACCGCTCCCTCGGCCAAATGTGGAACGCGCGGGGTTAGAGCTTGAACTGGGAGCGAAGATCGCCGACCTTGTCCTCGACGAACTTCATGACCGTCTTGCGCAGGGTTTCCTTGTGCTCGTCTTCGAGCCGGTTATAGATGAGGTAGCCTGCCGAGGCCACGACCGCCCCGAGGACGCCCGCGAGAAAGGCTCGTTTGAGATCGTCGCCGTCGCTGTCCACGTCTTTTCTCGAACCTCCAGGGCCGTCGGTCGTCGCGAGCTTGTCCGTCATCGTATCCACGTGCTATTTCCTCGCGCCACGAATAGGGCGTCTGCGCTTCGGCGCCGCCGCGCCATTTCCCGCGAGGACGCGGACTCGCATGTGACGCGGATACGAATTCGCGATCGCCCGCAGCCCCGAGAGCGCCGATTCGAGGACGGCTTGCGCCCGGGCGTTGCCGCCGCGGGGCACATCGAGCCGGTAGTCGCCGCCGGGGTCATCGATCACGGTCGCTCGCGCACCGCAATGCGCGGCGATGCCGTGCGCGGCGGAATGGACGAGCGCACTCGCTGCGGCGCAGACGATGTCGCGCCCGTGCGGCGCGAAACCCGCGTGCCCCGTTACGCCAATGGAAACGACACGGCCGGCAGAGCGCCGCGCCGTGACGATGAGGCCAACCGGGCTGAGCTTAGGAGAGGGCGATCTTGTCAATCCGAAGTTCGGTGATCGGCTGCCGGTGGCCGTGACGACGGCGCACGCGCTTTTTCGGTTTGTAGCGGAAGGCGACGATCTTCGGCCCAAGCGCCTGTCGAACGACCGTCGCGCTCACGGTCGCTTTGACGACGGTGGGGCCGCCGATGATGAGTTCCGTGCCGTCGTGCGCGAGCAAGACGCGGTCGAAAACGATTTTCGAGTTGACGTCGCCGGCGACGCGGTCGAGGCGGACGATCTCGCCCTCCCGCACCTTGAGCTGGCGGCCGTTGAGTTCGATGACGGCGTACATGGAGAAGTGGTCCCTCTGCTTCGATTAACCCGTGGAGCGCGGCGTTGGAAAAGGCCGGCGCTTCCAATCGCACAAGCGCAAATGCTATCACAGGCCCCCTTCGCGGTCAATCTAGCGATGTCCCGCAAAATAATAGTATTTACATGGCGGATTAAATGTCCTATTATTGGACCTTGGTAAGCGGCTCGCCGCTCCGGTTGCCCGTATGAGTGGAGGTGGGTACTCCCTTTCGTCGAGCTAGCCCGCTCCGGTCGGTCTGCTCGGCGTGCTACACGCCTGTAGGGGGCTGGATGGTTGAAAGCGCTTGGCACACATATCATCGTTGAACTCTCCGACTGCAATTCTCGCATACTGAGCGACGTCGATCTGGTGACGAGCATCCTCGTCACCGCCGCAAAAGAAGCAAACGCCGAGGTCTTACAGACCGCTTTTCATCGCTTCATGCCGCAAGGTGTGAGCGGCGTCGTCGTCATCGCCGAATCTCATCTCTCGATCCACACCTGGCCCGAATACGGCTATGCGGCGATGGATATCTACACGTGCGGCGACCACACGGATCCGTGGAAAGCCTGCCGCTACGCCGCCGAGAAATTCCAGGCGAAGCAGATGCTGACGACCGAGGTCCGGCGCGGCTTGCCGGATGAAGCGGGCGTCTATGGCCACATCGTCGGGAAGAGGGGCGCCGGAACGGACAGCCGTGCCAAAAACAGAAAACTCGCAGTGGTACGTTGAGCAAGTAGCCGACGGCGAGATCCACGGCCACGCATTGACGGCGACCCTCGTCCAGGGTCGCTCGTCGTTTCAAGAATACGCGATCGTCGTCAGCCCACTCTTCGGCAAGATGCTCGTCCTCGACGGCGACACGCAATCGGCCGCGCTCGACGAGCGCATCTATCACGAGCTGCTCGTCCATCCCGCCTGTGCCGCTCGCGGCGCCGTGAGGCGCGCTCTCATCCTCGGCGGCGCCGAAGGCGCATCGCTCCGCGAACTTCTCAAAGTGCAGGGCATGGTCAAGGCGACGATGGTCGACATCGACGGCGTCGTCGTCGATGCGTGCCGACGGCATCTGCCCGAGTGGAGCGACGGCGCGTTCGACGATCCGCGCTCCGAACTCATCGTCGGTGATGCCAAGGCGTATATCGAGAACACGGACGAGCATTTCGACGTCATCCTCGGCGATCTCACCGAACCGCTCGAAGATTCGCCGTCGTACGGGCTGCACACGGTCAGCTTCTACAAGAAGATCCGCGAGCGGTTGTCGCCCGGTGGGTTCTACGCGCTGCAAGCATCGATGGCGGGTCCGCACAACCACGCGACGCACGCCCGGATGATAGCGACGTTGCGCGCCGCGTTTCCCAGCGTCGCCCCGTACTCGACCTACGTCCCTGCTTTCGACACCGAATGGGGTTACGCGCTGTGCGGCGACGACGTCGACGCTATGTCCGATGCGGCTTCGTCAGCCGCCGACGCGCATGCGAAAGCGTGCGCCTTGCGGTGCTACGACGGGCAAACACACCGACGCGCTTTCAATCTGCCCCGCTATCTCCGCGACGCATACGAGCGAGAGATCCGCGTCTTCGAATAACCCGAGATTTATCGGAGCGGTCGCTTCAGCTCAAAAACTGTAGCGCTCGAGCTTCAGCTCAAAAAAATGTAGCGGTCGAGCTTCAGCTCGACCGCTCCCTTGGCTCAGATGCGAGGTCGTCTCCGGTCGAGCTAAAGCTCGACCGCTACACCGGGTTCGTCGGCGTCGGTATCTCGGGTCGGTCCGTCGCGCGCAGCATGTTGTTCGATATCGCATGGATCGCGGCTTGCGTACGTGCGGTGATCTTGAGCTTCCGGAAGATGTGCGAGACGTGGTTCTTGATCGTCTTCTCGCTGAGCTTCAGCTGATTCGCGATCTGGCGATTCGTGAGGCCGAGCGCGATAAGGCGGATGACCTCGATCTCGCGCTCCGACAGCGCGGGATTCTTGCCGACTGTGCGCTCTGCGTCGACGCCCTTGAGCAGCGAGCCCGCGAGCCGCGGATCGACGGCTATCTCACCGGCGACGACGGTGCGCGCAGCGCGGTAGAGCTCCTCGAGCGTGCATTCTTTCAACAGGAAGCCGCTCGCGCCGAGACTCAGACACTGGCGGACCGTCGCGGGGACGGCGCGGAACGCGATGATGCAGGTCTTCGTGTTCGGCGCGATCGTCAGCAACCGCCGAAGCAGCTCGCGATGGTTATCGGGCTGGAAGTCGAGGTCGATGATCGCGAGGTCGGGTTCGACCGGAAACGAGTGCTCGGGAATCGTCGGAACGCCGAACACGTCGATATCAGGGAAGTGCTCTAGCGCCGCGCACAGAGATGCGCGGAACACACCCTGTTGGACGATGACCGCGATTCTCATCGCTTTCGCCATGCCGCCCCACCATGCTGTCCGTCATGCGCCGGTCGTTCGTCAGATCCCGACCGTGGTCGATCTCACCGGCTGCGAAGCCTCGACCCCTGCCCACCACCTTACCACGCTTCCGACCCACGGGTCGATACGCCGCGGGACTTATTTCCCCGGCAGACTTTGGCCCCAAGCGGCCGGAATAGGGCCATTTCTACTGGGACTTATCGAGCCTTAACTTAGCGCTCGCTCCCTGGGACTATGCTGCGGGCCCACTGAGCGCTGTGCATAACGGGGAAAACGCGAACCGCCGCTCCTTTAAGAGCGGCGGCGCGAGGGATCTGACTCGCCGAGCTTCGCTCGGCTACTACTACACGATGCCGTTCTTGATCGCGTGGATGGCGGCTTGTGTGCGCGCCGTGACGTTGAGCTTCGAGAAGATGCGGCTGATGTGGTTCTTGACCGTCTTCTCGCTCAAGAACAGCTTCTCCGAGATCTGCTTATTCGAGAGGCCGAGAGCGATGAGCCGGATGACGTCCGTCTCGCGCTCGGAGAGTTCGGTCGGGTCGCTGCGATAGCGGCGCGTGCTCAAACGACGCAGCATGTTGCCGGCGAGACGCGGATCGACGTAGACGTCGCCCGAGTGGATCATGAGCAGCGCGCGCGTCAGATCCGACGGGCCGATGTCTTTTATGACGTAGCCCTCGACGCCGAAGATGAGGCTGCGCGCGAGCAGATCTTGCTGGGCGTGCATGGAAAGCAAGCAGATCTTGACGGCTGGATGCGCCTCGCGCAAGAACTTGACGGCGTCGACGGGATCGCCTTTGTGGAAGTCGACGTCGAAGAGCACGAGATCGGGTTTCGTCGCGGCGATGCGCGCGACGTCACCTTGCTCGATGCACTCGGGGATGACGTTGAAGCGCTCGTCCTTGGCGAGTAGTTGGCACAGAGACTTGCGGAAAAGGGCCTGTTGCTCGATGACGGCTATGCGCACTCGTTCCATCCTGACTTACCGGTCCTCCGTGGGGGCTGCCCGAGACGCAAAGCGAAGAGCGAGCCCGAAATGTTCCCCACTCTACTGTGCCGAATCCGTCTTATGGGCCGGTGAACGCGAGGAAAGCGGGGCGTTAAGGTATTGGTCCCAATTGCCCCGGTCTTAGCGGTGCCGGTCGGTCCAGTACATGGGTTATACCATAGGTACCTCGCCCCACTGAACCCCGGGAATCAGGGAAAGTCCCATATAAATTTGAGTCCCCGTACCAGGACCTCTAGACCTCATCGGGTTGGTCCTCGATGTGTATCGCCTCCATGAGCCAATTCCAAGGACTTCATATGACGTTTGACGAGCGACGGGTTACCAAGCGTGAACGCTGACCCGGGAGATAACCTAGGCACTGAGCCGACCGAATCAGCGCTGCTCGGCCACGCCCAAAGCCGGCAGATGCCGGGCATCATGATCCTGGATGACGGCGACGCGCTGGTCCTCGCGAACGGTCGCTCCTCGGAAATGCTGCGAGAGGTCGCGGCGCACGCCGACGACGACTTGGAGCCCAGGCACATCCCGCGCGTCCTCGCGGGCTTGCTCCCGCAATTGCGCTCGCGTCTTCGCGAGCGCCACGACACGACCACGGCCGCGCTGCTCACCGTCGATCTTTGCGTGCGGGCATGCCACATGTCCGGTCCGCACGGGCGGCATCTCCTGCTCGTCCTCGAACGTGTGCAGCGACGTGACGCGGTCGCCGCGAACATCGAGAAGTTCGCGCTGTCGCCACGCGAGTGCGACGTCGTCATGCTCGTCCTCTACGGTTATTCGAATCGGCGCATCGCCGACCAGCTTGTCCTGACCGAGTACACGATTGAAGACCACCTCAAGCGCGTGTTCGCGAAGATCGGCGTCAAGAGCAGGACGGCGCTCGCCGCGAAGATCCTCGGCTGGCGAGACAGCTGACTCCAAGGCTAGGACGCACTAAAGGTCTCGCCGAAATCCGCAAAGTGACGAACGCCACCGAAGAACGGACCGCGTTATACGGAACGCACGTCCGGCTGGGCGC
>JANWLL010000041.1 GCA_025450855.1 Vulcanimicrobiia bacterium | reverse complement strand
GTCATCGGACCGACGCCGCTCGACGTGACGTTCGGGAGCATGAGCCTCACCGAAACCGCGCAGGGCAAGACATATACGCTCCCGGTCGCCGCCGGCGCAAAGGGCTTCGTCGTGCTGAGCGGCCCGGTTATGACCGGCTTCTTTCTGGCCGCGGCGCAGGTCCACGCGACCGGCTCGATGGTCTTTACCGGCGTCGACTTCCAAGCCGCGCAATCTTTGCTCATCACTCTCGCTCAGGCGCCGTCGTCTTCACGACCTGCGAAGGTCGGTTCCAATGACGTCGGATACGTCTCGAAAGGCTTGACCACCGGCGACGTGACCGTCTGGGCGGATCCGTCGACTCTAGTACCCCAGGAGTTTGACGTGCCCTCTCAGGGCTTATCGATCGTGCTCGTCAAGAAGTCGACCGTATCGATGGCGACCCAAGCGGCGAGCGGCGCGGTTCCAACGCCGCTTCCGACGGCTGTGCCGAACTTTCGATCCGACGACGTGACGTTCGTGTCGCACGACGGCACGAAACTCTCGGGAACTCTGACCGTGCCGGAGCATATGGCCGTGGCGATGCCCGCGGTCGTTCTCGTCCACGGCAGCGGCCCGGCCAATCGCAACGAGCAGGTCGGGCCGAACCCGATCTTTCTCGAACTGAGCAACGCGTTGTCGAACCACGGATTCGTCGTCTTGCGCTACGACAAGCGAGGGGTCGGTAAGAGCGGCGGCGACGTGCGGACGACGACGCGTGACGACTTGTTGAACGACGCGCGCGCGGCGATCGCCTTCGTCCAACGGTCGGCGGATGTCGATCCGCATCGCGTCTTCGTGCTCGGGCACAGCGAAGGCGGCGAGCTTGCGCCGTCGCTCGCAGCCGACGGCGCGCCCGTGCGCGGCATCGCGCTCATGGCCCCGCCGGCGATTCCGCTCGATCAGATCATCATGCAGCAAGCGACACGTGGTATGACGGGCGCGGTGAAAGCGAAAGCCGCCGCCGAGGAACGTAAGGCGCTCGATGAGATCCGAACGGGGCAGCTCGATCCCGGCGGAGGCGGACCCTGGCTGCGCAGCTCCTTCGGAATCGACCCCGCACAGGTCATCAAAAAGGTGCCGTGCCCGATATTGATCTTGCAGGGCGGCAAAGATTTTCAAGTGCTCGCGACAGATCTGCCTCGGCTCGTCAATGCGGCCAAGTCTGCAAATCGCGACATCACCGTCCGCGTGTTCCCGAACGACGATCATCTTTTCATCACCGTGCCCGATGGCATGACCGCGGTTCCCGCCGAGTACCTCGCGCCGCATCGAGTCGACCCGGCGATGGTCAGCGCACTCCTCGCCTGGCTCCACGCGAAGGCTCAGAAGTAATGGAGCGGTCGACCTTTACGGTCGCCCGCCGCGGCCTTTCACTAGGTAAGAGGGAGCGGTCGAGATTTATCTCGACCGGAGACGACCTCGCTTAGCGACGAAATGGAGCGGTCGACCTTCACGGTCGACCGCAGACGACCTCGCTTAGGGACGACCGCGGCGGTCGAGCTAAAGCTCGACCGCTACGGAATCTAGAACGCTCGGACTAGTACGTTTTTGATTGGGCGTCGATCGGGGTCGGCGGTCGAAGCGAGGATGCGACACCGACGGCTTTCACCTGATTGAGCAGACGGTTCGCGAGCTTGACGTTGTTGCGGCCGCTCTGCTTCGCCGCGTATAGCGCGTCATCGGCCGCTTTGACGAGAGCCGGGCGCGATGCGGTGTCTTGCGGATAGCCCGCGACGCCGATCGAGATGGTTATCTTCGCGGTCGTGCCGTCGAGTTGGAAGAGGCGGTCCTGCACCGCCTGGCGCAGCCGGCCGGCGACCATCGCCGCTTCCGCTTTGATCGTCTCCGGCATGACGACGGTGAACTCGTCGCCGCCGTAGCGGCAGCAGATGTCGTCCTTGCGCGCGTGCTGGCGGATGACTTCGCCGAGCTGGCGCAAGAGTTCGTCGCCTTGCGGATGACCGTACGTGTCGTTGACGTGCTTGAAATAGTCGACGTCGAGGATGAGCAGCGCGAGCGACTGCTTCGTCGTCTGCGCGCGGCGATATTCCGCGTCGAGGCGTTCCTGGTACGCGCGGTTCGTCAGCAAGCCGGTCATCGAGTCCGTGTCGGCGAGCTCGAGCGTCTTGCTATGCAAGCGCGCGTTTTGGATGCCGACCGATGCGAGCCGGATGAGCCGGTCGACGAGCCGCTGCATGTCGAACGTGAAGCCGCCGTAGACGGCCGACGTGAAGAGGACCGAACCGATGGTGACGCCTTCGCTGACGATCGGCACGACCATCGCTCCGTGAACCGCCTTCGGCTTCGGCAGGCTCGCGTCGCGCATCTCTTTTTGGAGATCCGGCACGATGAGCGGACGCTGCTCGGTCGCCGAGTAACCGACGAGCCCGTCCGTAAAACGCAGCTTGCCGCCGCGATAGAAGTCGGCATGCGCTCCCGAGATCGCTTCCGCGCAGAGGATCTCTTCGCCGATGCCGTCGTCGTAGCGCGCGACGTAGACGACGACGTTCTGCCACGGCACCGACTCGCGGAACTGACGCAGCATGTTGAGCAGCTGCGTCAAGACCTCCGCCATCGCGAGCTTCGTGCCGAGATCGGAGCCGGCGTCGAGGACGTGGTTGATCGCGCGGATCTGACGCTCCGCGTTGCGGCGTGCCACGAGCGAGAAGGCCGCCGCGAGATACGGTCCGATGCCGATGACAAGACCTTGCACGATCCCCGCGCCGATCGACGCCGTACCGGCGACGACGACGCCCGCCGCGTAGACCGCCGACGTAGATGCGATAAGCGCTGCCGCGCCGGAGATGCCGAGCACCGCGGCGTCGAGACCCGGAAGCATCGCGATCGTGCTCGCGCCCGATTTCCAAGCGACGAGACCGGTCGCGATGACGTCGAACGCGACCAGAACGCCGTAATTACCCGCACGCAATGCTGCCTTCTGCTCGACCGAATTCGGCGTGGCCCTCGGCGGAAGCGCGAGGATCGCCGTGAAGACCGAATATCCGAGCAACGCGAAGACGAGCCAATCGGGGATAATCGCGCCGATGGGAAACGAGACCGTCTGCACGACCGCGAGCAGCCTGACTGCGGCGATCATGAGCGGATACGTGAAGAACCGGCTCGCTTGCTGGATGATGGCCCGCAACGGGTTCATCAGACTCTGGGGGCCCCCACTTCGTCAGATAGTGAGGCGCAATTGATGGTCCGGTCCTTCGGCCGTGCGGCGCCGAACGGGCTTGGACCGCAATCGCGGCCTGCTCTCTATCTCATCGGCAATTTCCTGTGCCCGTGCCACGACCTCGGGAGGCAAGCCAGCCGTCTTCGCGACAGCGATCCCGTACGAACGGTTGCTCGCGCCCTGAAGCACGCGATGCGAAAATATCGGCCCTGATTGCTCTTCCGCGACGGCCACGTGGAGGTTTTCGATTAGACCGAAGGCGTCGGACAACCCCACCAGCTCGTGAAAGTGTGTCGCAAATAACACGATGGGCATGGCGTCGGTCAACCCCAGGAGATATTCGCTGACCGCCTGGGCGATGGCGAGACCGTCGGTCGTGCCCGTTCCGCGTCCCACTTCGTCGATGAGCAGCAGACTACGCGACGTACAGCGCCGGAGGATGAGCGCCATCTCCGCCATCTCGACGTAGAAGGTCGACCTGCCGGCCGCGATGTCATCGCCCGCGCCGATCCGTGTGAACATCCGATCGACGATGCCGAGTTTCGCGCGCGATGCGGGCACGTACGACCCCATCTGCGCGAGCACCGAGATCAAAGCCGTCTGCCGAAGGTACGTCGACTTGCCGCCCATGTTCGGGCCGGTGATCAGCAGGAAGCGCTTGTCCGCATCGGCGCGGCACTCGTTCGCGACGAAGTCGACGCCGCCGAACGCCTCGACGATCGGATGGCGAGCCGCTTCGACGTCGATGATGCGCTCGTCGACGACGTCCGGGCGCGAGTAGCGCCGCTCCGCGGCGACTTGCGCGAGCGAGCAGAAGACGTCGATCTCGGCTATGACACCGGCGGCCGCGAGCAGCGCCGCCGAATTCGCATCGACCTCCGCGAGCAGCGCTTCGAAGGCTTCGCGCTCGAGCTCGACCTGCCGCGCTTTCGCACCGAGGATCGCGGTCTCGAGCTCCTTGAGGTCGACGTTCGTGAAACGCTCCGCGTTTACGAGGCTTTGGCGGCGCGCGAAGTCGGGCGGAACGCTCTCCGATTGCGAACGCGGGAGCTCGAAGTAGTACCCGAAGGCCTGCGTGTACTTCACCTTGAGCGATTTGATGCCGGTGCGCGTGCGCGTCGCCGCTTCGAGCGCGAGGATACGCTCGCGGCTCCGCGTGCGCAGCTCGACGACATCCGCCAGCGCCGGCGAGCTCTCCGGTTTTATCGCGCCCCCGTCGGACAAAGTCGGCGGCGGATCCTCGACGAGCGCCGCCTTCAACATTGCCGTCAGACGCGCAAGAGCGCCGTCCGCGTCGATCGCGGCGACAAAGGCGGCCAACTCCGCGTCGCCCACCCGCTCGACGGCGGGTCCGAGAAGCGCGGTCGCCTCGAGCGAGCGGCGCAACGTCGCGACGTCGCGCGGGCCTGCTCGTCGCGCGCCGATCTTCTGGACGATCCGTTCGATGTCGCCGATGCCTGCAAGCGATTCTTGGAGCTCGACGCGCGGAGAAGCGCGGCGCACGAGCGATTCGACGCGATCGAGCCGCCGCTTGATCTCCTCGACGTCGACGAGCGGCGCGCACACGCGTGATGCGAGCAGGCGGCTGCCCATCGACGTGCGCGTCCGCGCAAGAACGCCGAGCAGCGATGCGCGCGCGTCCGAGCCGGATCCGACGACGAGATCGAGATGCCGGCGCGTCGCCGGATCGATGAGCATCGAACTCGCCGGCGACGCAGGTAAGGCCCGAGCGCAGATGCCCGCGCCGTCGAGTTTGAGTCTCGTCAGGTAGCTCTCGAGCAGCCGCAGCGCAGACGCCGCAGCCGGACGCTCGTCGCGCGAGAACACGCCGAGCGCTGACGGCACATCGGCGGCCGAACCGTTCGACGCACCGGCGGAGGCGAGCTCGAAGACGGAAACGCGGCAACGCTCGCCGACCAAAGGCTCGACCATTTCGGCGGCCGCTGTGTCGGCGACGACGATCTCCGACGGGTCGAGGGCGTCGAGCGCAGCGGCGAAGTCATCTTCGTCGCCAAGCGCTTGGACGGTCGCGGCGCCGGTCGAGACGTCGGCGGCGACGATGGCGATCGCGCTCGGATCTTTGAAAACCGCGCACAGGTGGTTATGTCTATCGGGCGTGAGGAATTGGTCCTCGAGCACCGTGCCGGGCGTCAAGACGCGGACGATCTCGCGGCGGACGAGCCGGTTGGGGACGGGCTGCTCCATCTGCTCCGCGATCGCGACGACGCGACGCTGGCGGATGAGCCGTGCGAGATACGTGTCGACGCTGTGATACGGCACGCCCGCCATCCCGACGCGCTTCCCTTTGCCCGCTTCTTTCGACGTGAGGATGATATGGAGCGAGCGCGCGAGATCCTCTGCGTCGTCGCCGTACGCTTCGTAGAAATCGCCGACGCGCGATAGCAGAAGCGCTTCGGGGAACTCGGACTTGAGCGCGTTGTATTGCGCGATGAGCGGCGAGTCGGCGCTCACGCGACGATGCCGGACAGACCCCAGTTGTACGCCTGGTCGATAGCGACGTCGACGAACGGCCGGTGTTCGGTGCGCTCGTCACGGGGATAGATGACCGTCACGTTGTGGCCCGTCTTGCCGGCCATCCGGGCCGCATCTTTCTTCGACGGTCCTTGCGTGAGGACGCGGACCGTGTCGCCGATGAACGACTCGTGGAAGCGCCGAGTCGCTTCGTTCTGCGCCGCGTTCACCGCTTGGAGCCGGCGGATCTTCTCCGCTTGCGGCACTTGCGGCGTCATCGTCGCCGCGGGCGTGCCCGCGCGGGGCGAGTACGCGAAGATGAACGCCTGCTCGAACGTTCCCGCGCTCACGACGTCGAGCGTTTTCTCGAAGTCGGCTTCGGTCTCGGTGGGATAACCGACGATGATGTCCGTCGTCAGCGCCCAACCCGCGAGCCGTTCGCGGAAGTAGGCGACCTTTTCGAGATACTCCTCGATCGTGTACAGCCGCGCCATCTTCTCGAGTACCGCGTTGCTCCCCGACTGCATCGGCAGATGCATCCGCGGCGCCGCGTTCGGCAGCTCGGCGAGCGCGTCGACGACGCAGCGGTCGAAGTCTTTCGGATGCGAGGTGAGGAACGTCAGCCGGTCGACTCCTTCGATCGACTTGATCCTTCGCAGCAGGCCGGCGAAATCCAGGCCGGAGCCGTGCAGATACGAGTTGACGTTTTGGCCGAGCAGCATGATCTCTTTCGCGCCGGCTTTCACCTCGCGCCGGATCTGCGATTCGATCTCCTCCGGATCGATGCTCTCGAGCGGACCGCGCGTGTACGGCACGATGCAGTACGTGCAGAACTTCTCGCAGCCGCGCGTGATGTTGACGAGCGCGCGCAGATGCGCGTACGCCTGATGCAGGTCTTGACCCGGATCGTCTTCCGCCGACGGCATCGTGAAGATCGCGCCGGCGGGCGGCGAGTCCGTCGCGACGCCCCAACGGTCGAGCAGCTGCTTGAACTGCCGGTAGTCGCGCGGCCCCAGCAGCGCGTCGACCCACGGTGCCTTCGAACGCATGATCTCGCGGTCTTTTTCCGCCAAACAGCCGCACACGAGGAGCTTCGAATCGGGCCGGGCTTCCTTGAAGACCTTGAGTTGGCCGAGCCGGCCATAGACGCGCGTCTCCGCCTTCTCGCGGATGGCGCAGGTGTTGAGGATGACGATGTCTGCGAGCGATGGATCCGCCACAAAGGTGCAACCCATCGACCACGCCTGATGCGCGAGGCCGTTCGAGTCGGCGACATTCATCTGGCAGCCGAACGTCTGCATGTAGATCTGCGTCATCGGCCACCGATGCGCGCGAGTAGGGAACGCGGCAGATACACCTTGCCGCCGACGAGCGCCGGCGAGATGCTCATGGTCTCTTGCTTGCCGTTGAACGTGTACGAGCGCGAGCCGATCGTGCACTCGACCTCGACGCCGCGGAAGTGGATGATGACGTCGCCGCCGGCGATGGCGATCGCCGCGCCGGGCACGACCGTCTGAACCGGTTCGAGCACGTCGTCTTCCGGTTCGATCGCCGCGGTCGACGGCGGCGCGAACGAGATCGCCGTCGTCACGCCGGGGAAGACGTCGACGACCCGCATCGAGCGCGCGGCCTTCGGAGCCGGCGGCTGCAAGGTCACGATATGGTAGCCGGCGCCGGTCGGATGGGGCACGATCGGCGTCGTGCCGAGCGGTGCGCCGTCGAGATAGACGTGCGAACCCTCGGGTGCGCCCGCGACTGCGATAAAACCTTGACCCTTCGAGGAGTTGTCATCGGCGTTGCGCTGCATGACGACGCTCACCGGCTCGATCCGGCCGACCGAGACGTCGAACGAGACGGTCTGGGGTTGCCAGCCTGACGCGGAAAGGGTCACCGAGTGATGACCCGGCAGCAGATCATCGATGTAGACCGGCGTCGAGCCGACATAGACGCCGTCGAGCCAGGCCGATGCGTTGGCGGGAAGGCTCGTCAGATACGTGCCGCCGTGCGGCGGGAATGTCGGCGCGGGCGCGGGCTGGGATGGAGCAGCGCCCAATACGGCTACTACAAAGGAAAGAACGAGCGACGCGCGCAGCATGTGCCATCGGTTCGATGCCGTCCGACCGCGCCCTGGCGCTGCCGAGGCGGTCGGTGTCGCGGTGTCGAAAAGACGTTCACCGTGACCGCTTCCAAGATCGTCGCCCTCGTTGGCCGTCCCAACGTGGGGAAGTCCGCCCTGTTCAACCGGTTTCTAGGCCGCCGTCTCGCGATCGTCGACGAGATGCCTGGCGTCACGCGCGATCGGCTCTACGCGCCCGTCGAGTGGGCTGGACGCCGCTTCACCATCGTCGACACGGGCGGCATCGAGACGACGAGTGGGCTCGACCTCATGGCGCAGACGCGCGCCCAAGCCGAGCTCGCCATCCGCGAGGCCGACGTGGTCGTCTTCGTCGTCGACGCGCAAGACGGCGTGACCGGCGCCGACGAGGACGTCGCTGCGCTGCTGCGGCCTTCAAGAGACAAGGTGCTCATAGTCGCGAACAAGGTGGAGTCACCGAATACCGCGGGTGCGATCTACGAGTTCTGCTCGCTCGGCTTCGGCGTGCCGATGAGCGTGTCCGCGATCCACGGCTTGCAGAGCGGCGATCTCCTCGACGCGATCATCGAGAAGCTCGGACCCGAACCGCCGACCGATGAACTGGAAGACGCCTCCCTCGTCCGGCTGGCGATCGTCGGACAGCCGAACGTCGGCAAGTCGTCACTCGTCAACGCGCTCGTCGGCGAGCCGCGTGCCGTCGTCGCGAGCGAGCCCGGGACGACCCGCGATGCGACCGACACCGAAATCGAGGCGGAAGGCCGCCGCTTCATCATCATCGATACGGCGGGCATCCGCAAGACCGCCAAGACCGGGCCGCCGATCGACTATTACAGCAGTTTGCGCGCGGTCGCCGCGATCGGCCGCAGCGACGTCGCGCTTCTCATCGTCGACGCGACCGCTGGGGCGACGTCGCAAGACCGGCGCATCGCCGGGCTTGCCATCGAAGAAGGCAAAGCGCTCGCGATCCTCGTCAACAAGTGGGATCTCGTCGACACGAAGACGTTCGAGCGTGCCGAGGTCGAGGCCGCCCTTCGCGCCGAGTTCCCGTTCGCGGCGTACGCGCCGATCTTGTTCGGCTCGGCGCTCACGAAGAAGGGCGTGCACAAGATCCTCGGAGCGATGGCGGCGGTGGCTGACGAGCGACGCAAGCACGTCCAGACCGCGAAGCTCAATCAGGTCATCCGCGATGCGTTCCGCACCCACCCGCCGCCGTCGTTCCGCGGCAAAGTCATGAAGTGCTACTACGTGACGCAGGGCGGCATCGCACCACCCGAGTTCGTCTTCTTCGTGAACGATCCGCGGCTCGTCCACTTCTCGTACGAGCGCTTTCTTGAGAACACGTTGCGCGGCGCGTTCGGATTTTCCGGCACGCCGATCCAGTTGACGTTCAAGCCCCGCGTACAGCAGGATCGCACTCAAGCCGGCGATCTCATCCTCGCCGAGACGGCGCGCGGAGACGACGCGTGAACCTCGCGGTCATCACGATGTTCTTGTCGGGCTATCTGCTCGGTTCGGTGCCGTTCGGCATCATCATCGGCAAGACGCTTTACGGCATCGATCCGCGAACGGTCGGAAGCGGAAACATCGGCACCGCGAACTCGATGCGCGCGTTCGGCCGCACGGGTGCCGTGCTCGTCTTGCTCGGCGATGCGCTCAAAGGCGCCATTCCGACGTATGTCGCTTTGCGATTCTTCGACGATCCGTGGATCACGGCCGGCGTCGGCCTTGCGACGGTCATCGGACACAACTGGTCCGTGTTCTTGCGCTTCAAGGGCGGCAAAGGCGTCGCTACGACCTTGGGCGTAGTCATCGTGCTGTCGCTGCTCGCCGCGGTCGCTTTCGGAGCCGTCTGGCTCGCTACCGCCGCGATCACCCGTTACTCATCGTTGGCGTCGATGCTCGGCAGCGCTGCCGTGCCGCTCATCATGTATGCGCGCGGCGACCCGTTGCCGTACGTCTGGTACGGCATCATCGCGCTCGCGCTCGTGCTGTGGCGGCATGAGCCGAACATCCGCCGGCTCATCTTGGGTGACGAATTGAAGATAGGGACGAAGAAGACCTCATGATCTCCTCCAACGATTTCCGCACCGGCGTCACGATCGAAATCGAGGGCCAGCTCTGGACCGTCGTCGATTTCCAGCATGTCAAGCCCGGCAAAGGATCGGCCTTCGTCCGTACGCGGCTCAAGAACGTCGTGCGCGGCAACGTGCTCGAGAAGACCTTCCGGGCGGGCGAGATGCTGACGCGCGCGATCATCGAGACTCGTGAGATGCAATTCCTCTACGGCAGCGGCGACGAGTACCACTTCATGGACCAGGCGAACTACGAGCAGATCGTGCTCGGGCACGACGCCATCGGCGACAACGTCGATCTGCTCAAGGAGAGCATGGGGATAACCGTCCAGTTCCACAACGGCACCGTCATCGGCGCGGATCTGCCGAACCACGTCGATCTCCAAGTCACCGAGACCGATCCTGGCTTCAAAGGCGACACGGCGACGAACGTGACGAAGCCGGCGAAAGTGGAGACGGGTGCGACGATCAACGTGCCGCTCTTCATCAATCAAGGCGATAAGATCCGGATCGACACCCGCGACCGCAAATACGTCTCAAGAGTGTAAATGACGTAGCGGTCGAGATTTATCTCGACCGCCGCGATCGTGACTTGTGAAGTTATTGGGAGCGGTCGAGATTTATCTCGACCGCCGCGATCGTGCAGCTTCGAGGTCGTCTCCAGTCGAGCTGAAGCTCGACCGCTACAGGTCCTTAGACGGTAGGCTGACGTTTCGCGAGCGTCTCGACGATCGTGACCACAGCTTGCAGACCGATCGCGCCGAGGACGACCGCGCCGATCACCATCGCGATAACGAGATCCATAGCACTGCCCCTTCGCAGGTGAGGTTTACGCCGGTGGATACCTGGCCGAGCGCGATAAGTTTCAGCCCAGACCTTAGCTTCCGCCCAGCAGATCCTTAAGGATCGAGCCCGCCACGGCACCGCCGAGCCCGCCGCTGACGGTGGCCTGGGTTTGCGTCTCGCGCCCGAGATACGCCGACAGCGCGTGGGCCAGCCCCGGCAGCGTCAAGGACTGCAGCCAGACCCGTCCCGGCCCCGACAAGCGTGCCAAGAAAAGACCTTGATTGCCGAACAGCACGTTCGCGATCCCCGGCACGACGGTGATGTCGAAATTGACCGATTGCTGGAACATCCCGACGTGGCCCGGATGCACCAAAAGCGTCTGACCCGGTGTGAGATCGTAGACGACGACCTCGCCGCTCAACTCGACCCACGCCTGCGCTTGTCCGCTCAGCTTCTGTAGGAAGAATCCGTCGCCGCCGAAGATTCCGGTCCCGAGCGACCGTTGGAACCCGACGCCGATCTCGATGCCAGGTGTAGAGCACACGAAGCCGCCGCGATGGATGAGGTACGCAGAGCCGGGCGTGATGTCGACCGGCAAGATCTGGCCGGGCAGCTTCGTCGCGAACGCGACCATGCCGGGACCGCCTTGCGACGAATACTCGGTCATGAACAATCCGCCGCCCGCGAAAACTCGCTTGAAGACGCCGAGCACGCCCTTCGCGCCGGCGCCCATCGTCGACGTCTTCATCTGGACGCTGCCCGAGATCCACGACAGCTCGCCCGGTTCGGCGACGATCGTCTCGCCGGGTTGCAGCATGATCTCGAGGACCGGCATCGTGGTACCGATGACGCGATGATCCATTAGGGCTTTCCTTTCAGAGCGAGCCAGCGACGGGCTAGGTCTTTCTTATACGCGTGCGCTCGCGCCTTGAGCGCGTGCTCGTATCGCAACGCGTCTCCGCGCGAGCGGAAGCGACGTACGTATGCGAGCTTCACCGGCCGTTTGCCTCGCAGGATTTTGGCGCCGCGACCGGCGTTGTGAGCGGCGACACGAGCGACCGGATCGGCGGCGTAGCCGCAGTAGAAAGCTCCGTCGGCGGTCGACGCGAGGTAGACGTAGTGCCACACCGCTCGCTGAAAATTCAGGCGCCCGCGGCGGCGCCCGGCGCCGACGCCGCAGTGCGAGACCCGTCGAGCCGCGTGCGAAGCGCGACCCATGGCTCGATCGCGTCGAGCAGGCCGCTTGCTTCGGCGAGCGACAGCGCCTGATCCGCGTCGCACAAAGCCGTCTGCGGATCGGGGTGCACCTCGACCATGATGCCCTCCGCGCCGAGCGCGACGCACGCGCGCGCGAGCGGCACGATGATGTCCGTGCGGCCGGTCGAGTGCGAGAGGTCGACGATGACCGGCAGATGGCTCATCTGGCGGAGCACCGCGGCGCCGGCGAGATCGAGCATGTTGCGCGTGATCGTATCGAACGAGCGGACGCCGCGCTCGCACAGGACGACGCGGTCGTTGCCCTGCAGCACGTATTCGGCGGCGAGCAGGAACTCTTCGATGGTCGCTGACATGCCGCGCTTCAACAGGACGGGCTTCTTCTGCGCGGCGAGCTTTTTCAAGAGCGAGAAGTTCTGCATGTTGCGCGCGCCGACTTGGAGCACGTCGATGTACTCGGTGACGACCGGGATCGTATCCGTGTCCATGACCTCGGAGACGGTGATCATGCCGTTCTTCTGCGCCGCCGTCGCGAGCATGCGTAGCCCGGCTTCTTCGAGCCCTTGGAACGAATACGGCGACGTGCGCGGCTTGTATGCGCCGCCGCGCAGGATGCGCACGCCCTTGGCGGCAAGGTGCGCGGCGGTCGCTTCCACTTGTTCCGCCGATTCGACGCTGCACGGACCGGCCATCACGTGGAAGCCCTGATTGAGGTTGATGCCCCCGACCGTGAGCCCGACGTTGAAGCCCTTACGCGCGCTGTACAGCGCCATCGACCGCACTCTCCCCTTCGAACCAGCGTCGGTCACCCTTTCAGCGCCCCGAGTCGCGCCCCTTGCGCGCCGGCTGGAACGCTGCGCCGCTTGATGCACTGGTACGATGCCGCGGGGCTCATCGCGCTCGGACTTTTCGCCGGCGGTTACGGTTCGATGGTCGGCTTGGGCGGCGGCTTCATGCTCGTGCCCGCCTTCTTGATCCTGCACTACGACTCGCGCATCGCCGCCGGAACGTCGATCTTCGTCGTGCTGCTCAACGCCGCATCCGGATCGATCCAATACCTGCGACAGCGACGCGTCGACATCCGCAGCGCGATCGTCTTCGCGGTGGCGGGCATCCCCGGCGCATGGCTCGGCGCCGCGATCGATCAGGTGATACCGCAGCGCGTCTTCCTATTCGTGTTCGCGGCGCTGCTCGTGTGGGCATCGATCAGGTTATTGACGACGTCGAAGTTGGCGCACGCGGAGCTCAGCGCCGAGGCGCATCGCGACGACGAGCCGCGACCGGGCCTCGACGACGAATCGCGCGGCATCATCACGCGCGACTTCCGCGATCGGCAAGGCATCCGCCACACGTACCGCTACAATCTTGCGGGCGGCGTCGTGATCTCCACCGGCGCCGGCTTCGTCGCAAGCGCGCTCGGCGTCGGCGGCGGCCTCGTCCAAGTGCCGGCGATGATCTACTTGTTCGGCTTCCCGCCCCACATCGCGATCGCGACGTCGACGCTCGTCATCGCGATCACCGCACTGTTCGGCACCGCATCGCATGCGCTATACGGCGACGTCGCATGGGCGCCGGCGCTGCTGGTCGGCGCGGGTGCCGTCGTCGGCGCGCAGATCGGCGCACGGCTCGCAAGACGCGTTCCCGACAAGCCGCTCTTGCGGCTGCTCGCATTCGCGGTGATCGTGACCGCGGCCAAACTCATCTGGGACGCCTTGAACTTGTAGCGGTCGAGCTTTAGCTCGACCGCCGCGTTGCTACCCTTGCGGACCCTTCCACCGTTTGAAGATCTCGTTCGGCACGCCGAGCGCGTCGAGCGCCTTCCCCACCGAATGGTTGATGATGTCGTCGACGGTCTTCGGCTTCGAATAGAATCCGGGGATCGGCGG
>JANWLL010000040.1 GCA_025450855.1 Vulcanimicrobiia bacterium | reverse complement strand
GCTGGATCGTCGACTTCTGGATCGTCACGACTTTGTAACCGTTGACGATGCCGTAGTACTGGTCGAGCGCGACGTGGTCGCCGGAGTTCCAATAGTACCAATCGATGTGGTGGATCGTGCCGTCGTGGCGGTCGACGACGACGTCCATCTCCCTGACCTCACCGCGGATCTTCGGGTGCATCGTCAGGTTGTACGCGTCGTTGTTGGCCGCCGCGGCGATATTGTAGCAATGCATCCAGCGGCTCGCGAGACCGACCGCGCCCTCGACCTTCGTGATGCCTTTGAGGTACGCGGGCGTGTGCGGGAAATCGTACGTCGTGAAGCCGGGCTTGCTGAAGAACTGCGATCCATCGAGGATCGGATGCAGCCACGGGAAGTTGACCTGACGGACGTCGAGATGGGCGTGCGCCTTGTACGAGTCGAGGCCCGGATTGTCGTTCAAGATCAGGTCGATGACGCTCTGCGGCGTCACGGCGGACGGGGACGGCGCGGGCGTGGTCTGGCCCGCCGCGCCCACCGCCATCGCGGTGGTCAGCACGAGCCCGGCGATCGCCGCCGGCAGAATCGTTTTGAACTTGCTGTTGGTCACGAATAAATACGCCTCTGGTATAGTGAACGGCCGGTTACGTCCCAAAGTTCAGCGATTTTGCCCATCTTAGCCTATTCTCACGCTCCGGAGCCGGCGTACCGCTAGCGCCGAGCGCTGCCTGGGCACCTCTCGCACGCGCCGAGCACGTCCCTCTGTTAGGGTCGTGGCGGGAGGGTGCAAGCCATGAAGAGTGTCTTGGTCTCGTCACTGTGCATCGCGTGCGTCGCCGTGTTCCTCGTCACGCTAGTGCGCCCGGCCGAGGCGGCCGTGCGGACGTACTACATCGCCGCCGACGAGATGGTCTGGAACTACGCGCCGAGCGGGCGCGATCTCATCGACGGCGGCGCACTGCAGCCGCTCGGCCCGAGCCAGCTCGGGTGGTCGTATCGCAAAGCGCTCTACCGCGAGTACACGGACGCGACGTTCAAACACCTCAAATCGCGTCCGCCGGACGAGGCGTACCTCGGGCTGCTCGGGCCCGTCCTTCGAGCCGAAGTCGGCGACACGATCGTCGTCCACTTCGAGAACGACACGCCGCTCGCGCTCTCGATGCACCCGCACGGCCTGCTCTACGCGAAGTCGTCGGAGGGCGCACCGTATCGCGACGGCACCTCGACCAACGGCAAGTTGAGCGGCGCGGTCGCGCCGGGTGCGGCGTACACGTATGTATGGAAGGTGCCGGAGCGAGCGGGTCCGGGTCCGATGGACGGCAGCTCCGTCGTCTGGATGTACCACTCGCACACGAATGAGACCGAAGACGTCGACACTGGACCGATCGGACCGATCGTCGTCACGGCGAAAGGGATGGCGAGGCCTGACGGGTCGCCGAAGGACGTCGACGCCGAAGTATTCACGTTATTCGCGGAATACGTCGAAACGCAGAGCCGCCTCTTCAACGCAAGCCTCGCTGATCCGAAGGTCAATCCGCGCCACATCACGATGAAGTCGCCCGCGCTCGACGAGTCGAACTCGATCGTCAGCATCAACGGCTATTCGTTCGGCAACATGCCGATGATCGACCTGAAGCGCGGCGAGCACGTCCGCTGGTACGTCCTCGCGACGATGAGCGAGTTCGACTTCCACGCGCCCGACTGGCACGGCGAGACCGTCATGTCGGACGGCAACCGGACGAACGTCATCCAACTCGGGCCGATGGACATGAAAGCGGTCGACATGTGGCCGGACAATCCCGGCACCTGGCTGTTCAACTGCGACATCAACGTGCATCGCATGGCGGGCATGACGGCGCGCTATACGGTGACGCCGTGAACCGCGCATTGCTCGTGCTCGGTGTTGTCGCAAGCGTGTGCGCGTTTCTAGCTCCCGCCGCCGCTAGCGCCGCCGTGCGCACGCACTACATCGCCTCCGATGAGGTCGTCTGGAACTACGCTCCGTCTGGGCGAGACCTCATCACCGGCAATCCCCTGCCGCCCCTCATCCCCGGCCAGCTCGGGTGGACGTACCACAAGATCGTCTATCGCGAATATACGGACGCGACGTTTACGAAACTGGTGCCACGGGTTTCGGCGGATGCGTATATGGGCCTGGTCGGCCCGGAGATCCACGCCGAGGTCGGGGACACGGTCGACATCGTCTTCAAGAACAACGCGCCGATCGCGACGAACATCGCCTTCGCCGGCAGTGCGTCGGCGCGCGCAGCACCGGTGAAGCCGCACGCGACCGCTCGCTACGTCTGGCGGATCACCGATGCGCTCGGCCCGGGTGTGCACGACGGCAGCTCGATCGCGTGGCGGTATTACTCGACCGTCGACGAGACGAACGACGAGAGCGTCGGGATGTTCGGACCGCTCGTCGTCACGCGGCGCGGCGCGGCGCGTCCGGACGGATCGCCGGCGGACGTCGATCGCGAAGCGTTCGCGGCCTTTACGGAGCAGGAAGAGGGGTTCAGCCGGCTGCTCGACGCGAACGTCGCCGACCCTACGATCAACAAGCGGCACGTCAAAGAAGGCCCGCTGTTCTCCGACTTCACATTCGCCAACGACTTCTTCACGATCAATGGCTTCGTCTTCGGCAACATGCCGATGTTGACGCTGCGGGAAGGCGAGCGGACGCGCTGGTACGTCATCGTGACCGGCAGCAGCTTCGACGCGCACACGCCGCACTGGCACGGTCAGACGGTGCTCGACCGCGGCATGCGCACCGACATCATCGACGCGCAGATCAATGAGATCCGGGTCGTCGACATGGTGCCGGACAACCCAGGCGTTTGGCTGTTCCACTGCCACGTACGGCTGCATCTTGAGGGCGGGATGGAGGCCCGATTCGCCGTCGTGCGCTGACCGATTCGGAGGTTCGACCCCCGCAGCCACCGTAGTAAAGCGCCAGAACGGAGGCTGCTCGATATGAGGAGAGTCCTACTCTCGCTTTTCGGCGTTGCATTGCTTTTCGGCGCGTTCGCGCGCCCGGCGCAGGCGACCATCCGCACGTACTACATCGCTGCGGACGAGGTCGTCTGGAACTACGCGCCGAGCGGCATGGACGTGATCACGGGGAAGCCGCTGCCGCCGCTCGCACCAAAGCAATTGGGTTGGGCGTTCCACAAAGCCGCGTACCATCAGTACACCGACGCGACATTCAAGCACATGACGGTGCGCCCGGCGGACGAGTCGTACATGGGGCTTTTCGGGCCGGTCATCCACGCCGAGGTCGGCGACACGATCGTCATCCACTTCAAGAACCAGACGCGCTTCCCGTTAAGCGTCCATGCGCACGGCATGCTTTACGACAAGAGCTCGGAGGGGGCGCTCTACCAAGACGGCATGCCGAAGAGCACCAAGCTAGGCGACGGCGTGCCGCCCGGCCAGCAGTTCACCTACTCGTGGAGAGTACCGGATCGGGCGGGGCCCGGGCCGGGCGACCCAAGCTCGGTCATGTGGATGTTCCACTCGCACGTCGACGAGGTCCATGACGTCAACACAGGGCCGGTCGGCGCAATCGTGATCACCCGCAAGGGGATGGCGAAGCCGGATGGCACGCCCAAGGATGTCGACCGGGAGATCTTCGTCGTGTTCGCGGAAGAGGACGAGAGCTCGAGCCTCTTTTTTCCAGCGAACGTCGCCGACCCGACGATCAACAAGCGACACGTCAAGGCTGCCGGCCCCTACCTCACCGATGACGAGCTGTTCTCGATCAACGGGTTCGTCTACGGCAACATGCCGATGCCGACGATGCGCCTCGGCGAGCGTGTCCGCTGGTACGTCATGGCCACGATGAGCGACTTCGATTTCCACACGCCGCACTGGCATGGCAACACGCTGCTCATCGATGGGATGCGCACCGACATCACGGACATCTCGCCGATGGAGATGCGGGTCGGCGACATGGTGCCCGACGCCGCCGGCATCTGGCTCCTGCACTGTCACGTCAACATCCATCTCGACTCGGGCATGGAGGCCCGATACGAGGTGCTGAAGTGAGACGCGCCGCCCTCCTCGTCGCAGCAGCAGCGGCACTGGCCACGGCGCTGCTCGCGATCGTCGTGCAGCCGGCGGCGGCACGCGAGCGGACCTACTACGTCGCAGCAGATGACGTCATGTGGAACCCGATCCCCTCGGGTCGCAACCTCGAAGGGCCGCGCCCGATCGACCCGCTCCCGCCCTCGTCGCTCGGCTGGAAGTTCCACCTGCTCGTGTATCGTGAATACACCGACGCCACATTCAAGACACGTGCGCCGCGCCCGGCGGACCAGAGCTACCTCGGTATCACCGGTCCGCTCATGCGCGCCGAAGTCGGCGATACCATCACCGTCGTCTTCAAGAACAACACGCGCTTCCCGGTGAACATGCGGCCGAACGGTTTGAAGTCGACGGGCGGACTCGCGCTCGTCGCACCTGGATCGCGCAAGACATATCGGTGGAGCGTGCCCGAAAGCTCGGGGCCTGGCCCGGCCGACGGAAGCTCGATTCTCTGGACGTATCAAGCGGATGGCAAGGACCTCGCGGACTCCGGCCTCTACGGTCCGATCGTCGTGACGCGCCGTGGAATGGCGCAGCCCGACGGCTCGCCGAATGACGTCGACCGCGAGTTCGTGGTCTGGTTCCACGAGATCGACGAGACGCTTTCTCCGACGTGGGCCGAGAGCCTAGCCGACCCCGCGACGAACCCGCACCATCTAAAGGCGTCATCGTACCCGCCGCCCGTATTGTTCAACAACAACATCTACGTTAACCTCAACGGGTTCGCGTATGGCAACATGCCGATGCTGTTCATGCATCGAGGCGAGCGCGTTCGCTGGTACGTGTTCACGTCATCGTCGGCCTTCGATTTCCACGCGCCGTCGTGGGAAGGACAGACGGTGCTCTATCGCGGCACGCGGTTAGACGTGATTCCGCTCAACGTCAACCAACCGGCAGCAGTCGATATGATCCCGGACGATCCGGGCGTGTGGCAGATCTATTGCAGCGTGAACATCCACTTAGACTTCGGAATGGAGGCTCGATTCACGGTTCTGCAATAACATCGCGCCGGGGAATCCGCGAGCGGTGTCGCGAACCAAGAGGCGAAGATGTCGTTCAATCCGCCGACGACCGAACCGAACGAGCGTATCGATCTTAGGCCGCTCCCCACGTGGGAGCGGCAAGACCGCATGGTCGCGGCGTTCGACCGGCTCGCCGCCGGCCAGATGGTCGAGTTCACGAACGATCACGAGCCGAAGGCTTTGCGCGCCGCGCTCGATCTGGCGCGCGAAGGCATCGCGCTTTGGGATGTCCGCAACGCCGGCGACGGCCGCTGGGTCATCCGCCTCACGAAGCTTCCGGAAGCGTCGACGCTCGGCGATACGCCGCGCATCTCGTTTTTGCGCCGCTGCACGATGTTCCGCAATTGCCCGAAAGAGATCTTGCGTGAGATCGACCGCGTCTCGAAAGAGCGCACGTATCACGATCGCATGGTCATCGTCGCGGAAGGCACGAACTGGCCGGACCTCGGCATCGTCCGTCGCGGCGTCGTCGAAGTGACGCGAGCGACCGACGAAGACCGCGAGATCGTCCTCTACGACGTCTCGCCGTACAGCATGTTCAACGAGGCGGCGGTCTTCGACGAAGGCACGGCGGAGGTGACGGTCATCGCGCGCGGCGACGTCGACACGGTCGAAGTCCCGGCGCTGTTCGTGCGCCAGCTCATCGTCCGCAGTCCTGAAGTCGCGACGGGTGTCGCGCGCTACTTCGCGCAGCGGCAGCGCCGGCTCACGGGCGCGGCGGGCAACCTCGCGTTCGGCCGCGTGCTCACCCGGATCGCGCGCGTCCTGCTCGACTACGCATCGCCCGATAACGGTATGGCGCGCGGCGTCAGCGGCGTCGAACGGATAACGCAGTCGGATCTCGCAGCGCGCGTCGGCACGGTGCGCGACATGGGCAGCCGCGCGCTCTCCCATCTCGAGTCGCTCGGCGCGATCGAACTGCGCCGCGGGCGCGTCATGCGGCTCGACCGCGCGAAACTCGAAGAAGTCGTCCGCACCAACAAATAACGACCAACGCGCAGAATCGCATAACCGCGGCGGTCGAGATAAATCTCGACCGCTCCCATTTCGTTACGTTCGCGTCGATCTCGTTATGTTCGCGTTTTGAAGAAGCGCGATGCCGCCCAAGCGGCGATCGCGCCGCCGAAGAAACCGCACGCGACGTCGAAGACGTTGGAGAGCAGCCCTTCGGGCGGCGGGTCGAGGAAGTATTGCAACACCTCGATGCCCGCGCTGTAGCCGGCAACTATCAAACCGATCGACGACGCTGCCGCCGAACGGCCGGTCAACCGTCGAGCGCGGGCGATCGGAAATCCGACGACGGCGAATGCAATGACACTGTAGAGTTTGCGCAAGAGGACATGGTAGGAAAGCGACGTCGGCGACGTCGCTTCGTACACGCCGTTGTCGATCGCCGCGACGAGAAGCACGACGGAGAATATAGCCGCCATGCCCCACCACGTCGCGGGCCTCGAGAAGAACGCGCGAAAATTCACGAGACCTTGGCGATCGGCGAACGAACTCGGCTGCGCTGAGCATCTGCGATGTATTGCGCGACGACCGCGCCGAGCCGCTTCACGCCTTCCATGATCTTGGCGGGCGGCATCGTGCCGATCGCGAGCCGGAACGAACGCTCGTGGCGGTCGCTGACCGCGAATGCGCGACCCGGGATGAACGAGATGCCCTTGTCGAGCGCACGCCCGAGGAGCGTTTCGGAAGAGCAGCCCTCGGGCAAGGTCAGCCACAGCGCGCCGCCGGCGCGCGGGCGGGTCCAACGGACGGCGTGCGGCATCGAGCGCTCGACCGCGCCGACGAGTGCCGCGAGCTGGTCACCCCATTGACGGCGCATCGACTGGTCTTGGCGCGCGATCGAGCCGGCCTCGAACAGCCGCTTCAAGACGAGCTGCAAGAACACGTCCGAGCCCCGATCGATGATGTCTTTCGCGTGGACGAGATGCTCGAGGATGCGGCCCGTCGCGACCGTAGCGCCCATGTTCATGAGCAGCCCGCGCGACACCGGCCTCGCGTAGATGACGCGCCCATCGCGATCGCCGCAGAAGAGCGGCAGCTGCGGCCGGCCGCGATGTGTGAGCGGTGCGAACGGATCGCATTCGAAGATGAGCCAGTTGTGCTTGGAGGCGAGTTCCATGAGGTGCTGCCGTCGAGGCGCGACCAGTTCGAGGCCGGTCGGGTTCTGGGCGCGCGGCGTCGTGATGACGAGACGGATCTGCTCGCGCGCGGCGACGCTCTCGAGCAAGTCGGTGCGCATCCCCTTGTCATCCATCGGGATGCCGATTACTTTGAGCCCGCGCATGCGCGCCGCGTCGATGAGACAGAACTGGTTCGGATCCTCCATCGCCACCGCATCGCCTTCGTGGCAGAAGCTCAAAAGCGTCAGCACGAGCGATTCTTCGTAGCTGTTCGTGACGAGCACGCGATCGGCGCCCGCCTCGATACCTTCGGCGTGGAGATGATTGGCGATCGCCGCGCGCAGCTCGGGAAGACCCTGCGTGTCGGTCGGGTGGATGCCGCCGATCTCCGCGTCCAGCGCGATGCGGCGCATCGCGCGCTTCGTCGCGGCGTGGAGCTCGCCGCCGTACGCCGGCACGCTGAAGAACGGGAACTGCGCCTGGCTGCACGTCTGCGGCAACCGGTAGATGTAGCCGAGGTTCGTCGGCGGCTTCGGGCGATTGAACGCCTCCTGCCACGCGAGGCTTTGCGCGTCCGGCTGCGGCGCGTCGAGCGGTCTCGCGGGCGGCTCCGCGACGAACGTGCCGACGCCCGGCCGGCCCGCCAAAAGCCCGCGCTCGCCGAGCACGCGATACGCGTGGTGTGCGGTGACGATGCTGACGGTCAATCCTTCGGCGAGATCGCGGACGCGGGGCATCGCCGCCCCGCGAGCGAGCGAACCATCGTCGATGAGACCGGCGATCGCTTCGGCCACGCGCAAATATAATGGCCCGCTTCCCTTAAGGGGGGCGTTTTTGATTAAGAATAAGGAGGGCTGTGCTTGGTCGATAGCCATGATTCTCCCAATATATCGGGCTATAACGGCTCAAGTCAAGCATAATTACTCGGCTAGATCGGAATGACATACTTGACTAAAGTATGTCTGCGGCTTTACTATGGATTTGACATAGCATTGTCACGGGCTAGCGGACATGCTTTGTCGCCATACAGGAGGCCGTCATGTTTCCGAAACGCCTTTCCGACTTTGCACCGCTTACAGCGGTCGTGGGTCCCATCGTGCTAGCGGTTGTCGCCGCGCCCCAAAGTCTCCAGCCGGAACTTAGCCCGGGTGTTCGCCTAGGCTTCAGTCTGTTCTACATTGTTGTCGGTCTCATTGTCGTTATCGCCGCGTGGCGTTCGATCGTAATGCCGATGGGAAACTTTTGCTACCTATATCCGTCTACAGACGATCTTCAAAAGGGTGCCGAAAAAGTGCGGCTTCGTGCGCGAGCAAACGGCACCGTCTACATGGCTAATTACTAGGTTAGCCCCTTTGTGGCTGAGTTAGATCCCGAGAACCAATTGTATTGGAGCGTCGACACCGCAAGGCCGAAGATGGCTTGGGTCCATCGCGGCATTGAGGGATATTGGCTTCCGCTTCCGCTTTCACCCGACGACTATTGGGTTCAGATTACTACCGGTACGAGAGAGTTGAGGCAGCGGCTAACCATTGAACGCCGCGACGGCAAGAACCAAGTAACTCGATGTAAGGTGACCGATTGGGAGACGGGCAAGATACTACTTGACCTTTTCCCTGAGTCAAGCTAGTGATATAATGCGAATCAATGAGAAAACGGAAAACCGAGTTGAAGCCCTTGATACCCCTTCGCGATCTGAAGCGGGTGGTGACGGGTTTGGTTGCGGTACCGAAAGAGAAGATCGAAAAGCCGAAGCGCAGGGCCGCAAAAAAGAAGCGTTAGAGAAACGGGGTCACCTTCGGTAAGACATCCCTGGTTATGAACCGATAGATGCTGTCGAGGATTTGTTCTACCCCGTCGTCATTGACAACTGTT
Source organism: Vulcanimicrobiia bacterium (assembly GCA_025450855.1). Taxonomy (GTDB): domain Bacteria; phylum Vulcanimicrobiota; class Vulcanimicrobiia; order Eremiobacterales; family Eremiobacteraceae; genus JANWLL01. The sequence continues at coordinate 2,512 of JANWLL010000040.1, read as the reverse complement.
CCTGGCGCAAATCGTATCTCGAACATAGGGCTGTTGTCCATGCCCACATAGTCGCCCGGTTTATTGGGGACGAGCATGGTCGTGGCTATCTTTGTGTCCGTTTCAATCGGCCCGGAGAAAAGCCGCATGCCGAGGTGACCCTCAACGGGCTCGAAGTGAAACCTGCCGATATGAGACGCGGCGTCACCGACAAAGAACGAGGTCGTGAGACCAGAGGAATAGGCGACGACCACGGGCACCAGGCGATGCTTGTTGATGCGGTCGAGGTCATGCAAAATCCAGAGGGGATGGGACTTGTATCCGTTCCCTCGCTTGTACGGTTGCAATCCTTCGATCTCTGCTTGCGCAAGCGGATTCATGCCGCCAATCTTTCGGCCACGGACTTTGTTGAAGTCGGCACCACCTTGCCCATTTATATCCCCGAAGATCGGGAACTCCGACTTTTCTGCGACCGCTGGAGGGAGCGGGTTGGTGTAGGATACGGCGAGCGCAAAGGCGAGGTTGTCGAGGGCCGACCGCATACTGTGAAGACATTCTCCGATGAGCAAGCTGAATGGATTTTTGGGCAGTTGTTCGGCCGAGGCGAGAATATCGGTGCCGCCGTCCGGATTCGGTTCATAGCGGACCGAATGGTGTTTTCCATTCGCAAACCAATCGTGGGACTTTCGCTTAAACTCATTGAGTTGTTCTCGCGCCCGGTCGATCTTCAACTCATGGTCGAAAGGTTGTGGCAAAATGCCTAAACCAATCCGTAGTAGCGAAGGATGTCCGTAGCGTTGATTCCAGCGAGCGCGACTCCAATCGCAAATACCAGGTACAGGTACGGTTTGCCGAACGCCCACTTGGGATCCGTGCTCGTCTTGCTGCCTCAGACGGAGCGAGTGGCGCGTTTCTTAGCAGTTCCTTGAGCGGGCTCCACGCGATCCAAAATTCCCAATCCAAACCCCGTCCATGACGATATGATGTTGCCTGGACCCGGGGCCGCAAAGGCAGCGACAACAACGTGCAATACGTTACACCTTGCCCGTCAAGGCTTTGACCGATGCCTTAGGGCCGACCATAAAAACAACGCCCCTAAGATAAGATAGAATGGGAGTGCGCTAAGCCAACGATCGAGGTCATGGTCGTTGATCGCCGCGATGAACGTTACAACAACGAAGATCAGAAGCAAGGCAAATCCGATCGTCCAAAATGCGTGGCGGGATTTTTGCAACACGCTACGCCTTCCCGATCAGGCTCTTATACGTCAGGTGCTTTCCATCAGCAGACTTTTCGGCAACAGCGAACCGAGGCCCATCCTTCGAGTGACGGGAGTTGAACCGAAAGACCGCTTCCTCGACGTACCGTTGCAGATGCTCCGGCCTAGTCGAGACATACGTTCCTTTCAGCGTCCGCTTCAAGAGAGCCCAGAACGCCTCAATCGAATTGGTGTGAATGTGCCCGTTGACGTACTCGACCGCATGGTTGACGACATAGCGGATGTAGTCGGCGGACAGCGGACCATACGCACCATCGGCGTCGGTGTAGACGACCGCACCGGGCTTGACGTTCGCACGTACCTTGTTCGCAACGGTCGGACCCGTCGCGTTTGGCACGACGAACGCCCGGACCTTACCCTGCTTCCCACGTTGAATGATTCCCATGACGATCGCCTTGGGATTCTCGCGCACCTTGCGCCCATCGGGAGCCTTCTTCGAGGCGAGCGTTTGGCGTCCGATGCTCGGACGGCGCGGCTTTCCACCGATGTACGTTTCGTCAGCTTCGACGGGACCCGCCAGCTTTGTGAACGCCTTGTCCGTCATCGCCTCGCGAATCCGGTGCAGCATGAACCAGGCCGTCTTTTGCGTTACGGAGAGCGCACGGGCCAGCTCATGCGACGAGATACCGTTGCGGTTGCTGGCGATGAGCCAAATGGCCGGGAGCCACTTATCAAGGCCGATGGGCGAATCTTCAAAGATTGTGCCGACCTTAGCCGAGAACTGCTTTTTGCAATCGTTGCAGTACCATCGGCGGTACTTTTCGAGGTAGGCCACAGACGCCGATCCGCAACCATGACGCGGGCATGCCACGCCGTTGGGGAAGCGGATGCCCACGAAGAAGTCATGCGCAACCTGGGGGTCAGCGAATTGGCGGACCGCCTCAAGCATAGATTGTGGAATCGAGTGTACGGGCATCTAGGTACGTTCCTTAGGGGAAGGTGGGAATATCGCCCAACGCAGCCACACCAGCGACATAATCGCCCACATGACCACAAAGACTATCGGCCGACGGCCATCGGGTCCGATCTCGGCGTAATTAGTGTAGGCGAGAACGCCGCTCACTATGGCGAGACCGAAGGTGATAACACGCGGCCACGGCTTCACAATCCAATTCTAGCAGAGAAAGGCACTTTAGTCAAGTATGTCATTCCGGGCTAGATGACTACTTGTCTTTGAAAAGGTCCTCTGGACGGTCGATTTTTGAGACGCGACGCTGCCACTGGCGCATCTTGCGTCGTTGCTGCCAGCGTTCG